>VXPR01000110.1 GCA_009839405.1 Gammaproteobacteria bacterium | reverse complement strand
CGAGGCGGGGATGCGTTCAAGCGCAACGATGGATTCGGCGACCGACACTGCCGCGTCAGCCTCGTAGGGGCGGCGTCGCCGGTGCGCTTTAGCGACGCAAGGGATGCCCGTCGTTGCCGAGGGGAAGGACTGCGACGGTTTCGCCGGCGGGCAGGTTTCTGGCGTCGGCGGGGATGATGACGAGGCAGTTAGCGCCCGAGAAGGTGGCCAGACGGTTGGAGCCTTGGTTGCCGTTGATGGCGACCTTGAGGGTGCCGTCTTCGTGCCTCGCGATGCCGCGCATGTATTCGCGGCGGCCCGGGGCATGCGGGACTTCCTCGGCGAGCGTTGCGGGGATGGTCAGGGGAGGCGACGGAGTGGCACCGGCGAGCAGGTCAATGGCAGGGGCCACGAACAAGAGGCAGGTGACGATGGTGGAGACCGGGTTGCCGGGCAAGCCGAAAAACGGGGTACCGCCGATGTCACCGACGGCGAGGGGCTTGCCGGGCTTCAAGGCGATGCGCCAGAAGTCGATGCTGCCGAGTTCGGCCACGAGGTCGCGCACGTGGTCGGCATCGCCCACCGAAACTCCACCACTCGTGACGATGATGTCGCCGATGTCGGCTGCCTCTTCCAGGGCGGCGCGGATTTGGTCCGGGTCGTCCGGGACGCAGCCGAGGTCGATGATGTCGCTGCCGCGCCCTTCGAGCAGCCGTGTCATTGCGAAGCGGTTCGAGTCGTAGATCTGCGCTTCACCCAAGGGCATGCCGGGTTCTGCCAGCTCGTCGCCAGTGGATAGCAGAACGACTCGTACTCGCCGGCGCACACGCACAGTGCTGATGCCGCAGGCGGCCAGCCAAGCTAGGTCGTAGGGGGTGAGTCGGTGGCCGGCGCGGCAGATGGTATCGCCCTTGGCGATGTCGTTGCCGGACGGGCGGACGTGCTGGCCCACCCTCACCGACTCGTCGAATTCGATGGCGGCTGCCTTGGCGGTCACGTCCTCTTGCAGCACCACGCTGTCTGCGCCCTCGGGCATGGGTGCGCCGGTGAAGATGCGGATGGCCGTGCCGGCGCCTGCAGCCTCCCTGGCCGGATGTCCGGCGAGGCTTTGGCCCGTGACCTTAAGTCGCTTGCGACCTTCGCTTGCCAGTTCCGTTGCGCGAACCGCGTAGCCGTCCATGGCGGAGGCGTCGAAGGGGGGCAGGCTCAAGGGCGCGACGATGTTCTGTAGAGGAACCCGGCCAAGTGCGGCATCCACCCGCACGCGTTCGGTGCCGCGCAGCGGCTCGATGAGTTCGCCAAGCTTGGCAGCGGCCACATCGACGTCGAGCATTGCGAATTTTGGCTCCGGGCAAGTGGGTAGAATCACGCCAGTCTAGCGGCAATCGGCTGCCTTCCCATGCAACGCATTCTCGCCGTAGAGACCACCACCGATGTCTGTTCCGTCGCGCTTGGCATTGCGCGTGACTCGGGTGTCGAGTGGGTCGTGGAGAGTCGCATTGCGCCGAGGGAACACAATCGGCTGGTTCTGTCGCTCGTCGACGGAATTCTTGCCGCCGCCGGGGTAGCACGGCCGCAGCTCGATTGCGTGGCGTTTTCTGCCGGGCCAGGCTCCTTCACCGGTGTGCGCATCGGCGCTTCCGTGGCGCAGGGGATTGCGCTCGGCCTCGATCTGCCGGCGTTTGCCGTGCCGAGTTCGGAAGCGCTGGCATGGGGCATGGCTGCGATCGGCGTCGCCCGCGAAGGGCGTCGAACGGTGCGGCGATACTCCCGACCTGGCTGGCTCTACGAAGCCGAGTATGAGTTCGGGAGCGGTGCGGGCGAGGTGCGTTGCGTACAGTTCGATCAACTCTTGGCGGGGGACGCCCTGTGCGATGACCAGCGCGTCGCCATGTCGGCCGAGTTCGTCGGCGCGGTGGCTTTGGCGCGAGAAGACCTAGCGGTTCCGGCCGAGCGTGCGTTGCCGCTCTATGTCGAGGGAGACACCCCTTGGCGGCCGGCAAAGTGAAGGCCGAGGCCGGCGCCATCACGGTTTGCATAGCCGGTCGCACGCTTCGCTTCGATGACCGGGAAGTGCGACGCAGGGCAAGGCAGGGGCGACGCGGCGCCTTGGCGCGGGCGTGCGGAGCGCAATCCGGCATCAGCGTTCACGACGCGCTGGCCGGCTGGGGTACGGATGGCTTGTTGCTGGCGACGCTCGGCTGTCGCGTTCACATGACCGAGGCACATCCAGACGTTTGTGCGGCACTGGCGGCGAGGGTGCAGGCTGCCGCCTTGCCGGCCTCTTGCCCTGCCCCGACTTGGGCATGTGGAGACGCTCGCCAGTGCTGGCACGAGCGGCAGTTCGACGTGATCTACCTCGATCCGATGTTCGGCGACCATCCGAGTGGCGCCTTGCCGTCCTTGAGGATGCAGGCGCTGGCAGCCTTGGCAGACGAAATGGACGACGCCGACCTCGGCGAGTTGCTGGCGGCTGCGCGGGGGAGCGCGGCATCCCGCGTCGTGATCAAGCGTCGTCGCCGTGCGCCAGCGGTGGCGCCACCAGACTGGCGCATCCTCGGCCGCTCGGTGCGCTTCGATGTCTATCGTGGCAATGCCTGACTTGGTCGTCCTTATGCTGTACAAAGCATTAATCCACAAAGGAATTATGTGGAAGCCGAGTCAACACCAACGTGCCGGCCGGATGGCGCCGTGTGAAGCGTCTCGAAGCGAGGGGCCGTCACGCTCCTCCCGCCGAAGGCGAAGCAACCAAGGGTCAGAAGGTGTAACCAGCCTCCTCCCCGCGAGACGGGCCTTGTCGGATGTCCCTCATCGCTCCGTACGAATGCCGGACGACCGTCGCACGGCGTAGCGGATTTCGGCTGGGATCACTTCTTCGGCTTGCTTTAGCGCCGTTGCCAAAGGGCCTTGTGTTGTGTCGTCGAAGCGCAATCGACCGTCAGCGTCTTCGGTAGCGAGCCCCAGGCGGAGCAAGGCATCCAGGAAGCCGTGGAACAGGCGTGCGTCGTGGAACTCTGGGGCATTGCTGCCGTAAAGGCGCGAGATGCGTTCCGACGTGGCCCCACACTGCTGCATCAAGTCGGCGCGGCTCAGGATGCCGCTGCCGGAGCGAACGAGGAGCGTGGAGGCGATGAAGTAACGTTCGAGCGCGGGCATCAGGATGCGCGCGAGGAGCTCGGTGCGAAAGCGCCGTTCGAGGTCTTGCGGAGCGATGATGCCTTCCGCTGCCATTTCGACTAGGCCCATGGCGCGCATGTGGCGCAGGCAGCGGTGGCAGGTGCGGGCATCCAGGTGTGTGTGCAGTTCGTTCGCGACCAAGGGCGCAACGCCGGCGAAGGCGCGCAGCAAGGCTCTGGCGGAGATGCTGCCGCGTCGCTCTACCACGAAGCAGGCGATCAGCGCCGGCGCAGCGAGCGTGTGCAGCGCGTTGTTGGCGTACCACGTCATGCGCACCGCGCCGGCGTCACCGAGGCTGACGACGTCGCCAACCGGGCTGTGCTCGCGCCGCACGAGGCCCAGTTCCTCAACGCGGTCGATCAGGCGATGGGCGGGGCGCCAGTCGATGGCGTGGTTGTGGTGGTTGCGTTCCCTTTCCAGAAGCTCGCGACAGACATCGAGCTGTGTCCCGAGCGCCGCCACATCGATCGCGTGGCGCGGCATGGCGAGGGTGACCAAGGCAACCAGATGGGTCGCGTTGATGCTGGCCGAACGGTTCAGGCGCCTCAGGATTTCGTTTGCCAGCCGATGGCTGCCGGCCTCCGTCGCGACATAGGCATCGGGCTCGATCGGTGCCGCGAAGGCGAGCGCTACAGAGCCGAACTCCTGCCGCACGAGCCGCCTTGCACGGAAGATTCCGCCTACGGACTCCGGTCGCTTGCTGCCACCCGACAGTTCCTCGTCGAAACTCGCCGCCTCGATCACCTTTTCATAGGCGATGTGAACCGGAATCACCGCGACGGGGCGCGGCAGGCCTCGCGCCACGGCGTCGAGCGTGGTCTGCAGCATTCCCGTGCGTGGCGGCAACAGGCGCCCTGTGCGCGAGCGAGTGCCCTCGATGAAGTACTCCAACGAATGGCCGCGCCTGAGCGTCTGATAGAGATACTCATCGAGCACGGCGCGATAGATGTCGTCGCCGCGAAAGCTGCGGCGGATGAAGAAGGCACCGCAGCCGCGCAGCAGGCGTCCCACCACCGGCAAGTCGAGATTGTCGCCGGACGCGATATGCGGAAGCATGAGCCCCTGATGGTGCAGCACGTAGGAAAGCAGCAGGTAGTCGATGTGCGAGCGGTGGCAGGGCGCAAACACCAATGTGTGGGTGGCGGCGAGGTCGGAGACGTGCTCGAAGCCATGCACCGCCACACCGTCGTAGATGCGGCTCCAGAACCAGGTGAGGAAGCGGTCGAGTACGCGCATGGCGGGGAAGGACATGTTGGCGGCGATGGCGAAGGCTGCCTTGCGGGCGCGGGCATGGTGCGCCGGCTGGGCTGGCTGGCCCTTCGCCTCCGCCGCGATGGCGGCGCGCACCTGCGGGCTTGCCAGTACGCGCTGGATGAGCGTGCGGCGGTGCGAGAGGTCAGGTCCTAACGTCGCTTGCCGCTGATTGCGAAAGCGCACCCGCAACAGGCGCGCAATGCGGCGTTCCGCGCGGGCGGCATCGAGGCCCCGGGCCAGGTCCCGCCAAGGCAGCGGGCGGTGGAAGTGCAGCAGCACGTCCTTGCGGCTGAGCAGGAGGCCGAGTAGGCGGCGCAGGCGCGAAGACGTGCCCCAGGACTCGGAGACCAGCGAGCGCAGCCAGGACCGTTCCTTGTCCGCTGCCCGTCCCCAGAACACCGACACGGGCACCAAGGTCACGGCTGGCGCCTGGCTCTTGCGCAACTGCCTCTGTATGCGCCTCATGCGCGCCGAAGTGCGGCGCATGGTGTGACGGCGGCGCCAACCGGTCGGTCGGTTCAGAAAGAAGAACCGTCGCCCCTCGTCAAGCACTTCGAGTCGTTGGCGTGGCGCTGGCAAGGCTTGTGCGGTGGCCACCACGTCTAGCAGCAGCAGGTCCGCCAGCGAACGGTTCGGCAGCACATAGACGATCTCGTCGCTGGCCGGTGGCGGCGCACCGGTCACGGTCGGCCGCGCCAGCGCCCGTACGATGCCCCGTCCAAGGCGGTAGTTGAATCGCTTGATGGGTCCTGCCAAACGCATGGCGGCAGACTAACAGGCGCACGCACCTTCGGTGGCAGGCGGCCAGGCGTCCTGTCCCTCGCATGGAGCAAGTTCTCGTAAGACGTTGATTTCCAACGGTAGCGTCTCGAAGCCGACTCAACACCAACGTGCCGGCTGGATGCCGCGGTCCCACACGCCACTCGGAGCGAGGACCTGTCACGCTCCTCGCGCGGAAGGCGAAGCAACCAAGGGCCCGAAGGCGCAACCAGCCCTCTCCCCGCGAGACGGCCTGTCGGTGGCAGTCAAGCGGCCCTGTTCCCTGCCGTCAGCGGCCCGGCATCCCCGCCGCGCTGGAAACCTCTTTCCGCGAAGTCCGACTTGCCTGCTACCGACCTTGGAAAAGGCCCTCGGCGTTTTGCGGCGCCTCTGCAGCATCGACGCGCAGGTCCAGGATGCCGTCGTACTTCGCGTCGGTGATGTCGCTGAGGTCCTGGGGCGTGCGCTGGATGGTCGGGCGCAGGAAAAACAGCAGGTGGCGCTTGATGCGGACGTTGGTGGAGCTGCGGAAGAGGGCGCCGGCCACCGGGATGTCGCCCAGCACCGGCACCTTGCGCAAGGTGTTGCGCTGATCGTCCTGAATCAGGCCGCCCAAGACGATCGTCTGGCGGTCGTCCACCAAGATGGTGTTGGTCAGCTTGCGCTTGTTGGTGACGATGTCGGTGAAGCCCTCGAGCGCCGTGTCCACCACATTTGAGACTTCCTGCACGAGTTCAAGCCGCAGCGACTGACCGTGGATGTGCGGCGTCACGGAAAGGTCGATCCCCACGTCCTTGCGCGACACCGTGGTGAAGGGGTTGCTGGCGCCGTCGCTGGTGGTGGTGAAGGCGCCGGTGACGATGGGCACTTCCTGGCCTACAGTGATTTGCGCCTCCTCGTTGTCCAGGGTCAGCACGCTTGGCGTCGAGAGTAGATCGGCGTTGGCATCCACGGCCAAGGCGTTGACGATGGCGCCGAAGGAGACCTTGTCCGGGTCCAGTCGCGTAAGCGCAAGGGTTGGCGAACCGGCGGCGGCAGCGGCGATGGCGGGATTGATGGCTTCGTCGCTGGACGCGAGCCGGGTGAGCAGCTCACCGATGATGCCGTTCAAGGTCGTGGTGATGAGCGGCGTCGAGGCGCCGGTGGGGTCGCCAGCGGCAAGCTCGATGCCCAGGCTGTTGTTGGCATCCGCTGACACTTCCACCACCGCCACCTCGATCAGCACCTGTCCTCGAGGCGCATCGAGCTGACTGATGATGCCGCGCAAGTCGTTGACGAACGAAGGATCCCCCCGCGCCACCACGGCGTTGAGCGACTCGTAGGCGTGCACGGAGGGCGCCGGCTCGTCGTTGGTGCCGGGGGTTGCGGAGGCGAGCGCGTTCAGCATCTCCGCCACCTCGGTCGCATCGGCATGGTCGAGCTGGATCACCTGTGTGCCGCCACTCGCGGTGTCGGGCTGATCGAGCTGGCGGATGATGGCCTCGACGCGCCGGAGCGGTTTCTCCTTGCCGCGCAGCACCAGAGTGTTGTTGCCCTCGTTGGCGACGATCTGCACGCTCGTGGGGCCTTGGGCGGCGGAACCGAGGCTGGCGGGGGCCAGTTCCTGCAACAGTCTCGCCACTGTGCCGGCCCACGCGTGTTCGAGCGGCACCACGATGATGATCTCGGTGCCCGGCAGGTCGGTCTGCTCGATGATGGTCAGAAGGCGCCGGATGTTGTGGGCGTGGTCGCTGATGATGACGACGTTGGCCGATTCCAAGGCGGCGATGTGGGCGTATTGGGGAATCAGCGGCCGCAAGGTCTTCACCACGTCCGTTGCGAGAATGTGGTTGACGCCGATCACCTCCGTGATGATTTCATCCGGCGCGGCGCTGTCGGACTCGATGCCCCCGCCCATCTGCTTGCCGACGGTGTTCTGCACAACGGTGTACACATCGCCGGCACGGGAAAGGGTGTAGCCATGCACCCGCAGCACCGAGAGGAAGAGCTCGAACACGCCCTCGCGATCGAGCGCCGTGTTGCTGACGACGGTGACGTTGTTGGCCTGGCGCACGCGGGGATCGACGACAATGTCCTTGTCGGTGATCTCCGCCACCTGCTGCACGAACTCGAGCAGGCCGCCGTCCTGAATGTTGATGCGCCATTCCTGCGGTTCGGCCCATGCGCTCGCAAAGAGCACCAGGGCAGCGGCCGCGCAGCCGAGTTTCACCAGGTTGTTCTGCACGAAATTCCTTGTCATTTTGGCCGTCTTGCGACTACATCGACACCGTGACGAACCACCGGCGTCCGCCCCGCTGGACTTCGATCCGAGCCGTCCCGGCGCCCACGACGCTGGCGAACTCCGCCTGATCGAGTTCGACATTGCCGACGGCACGTCCGTTCACCGAGAGGATACGGTCGCCCGGACGCAGGCCAGCTTGCCGCAGCACGGGGTTGTCGGCGAGCTCGCCAAGTGCATAGCCTTCGGCGGCGCCTGGTTTCACCGGCGTGAGCCCCGCGTCGTAGAGGATGCTGGCGGGGTCCCCCTCTGGCATCGGTGGACGCGGTGACGGCGGCTGAGACGGAGCCGCCGAGGAACGCTCGACGGTGGGAGTTGCGGCTGGCGAGTCCGGCGCTGCCCTGTGGTCGGTGCTCGGCGACGCCTCCGCGAAGCGTTCTTTCGGTTCGGGAAAGCGGATCAGTTCGCGGACGCCGCCACGGCGGATTACTACCCGATCGCGATACACCGCTTCCAGCGTTGCGCGTCCCGGCAGGCGGTCGCCGATGCGGTAGCGCTTCGCCTTGCGATTTGGTTGCGCGATCAATGCCGCCGATGCCTGCGTCTCGTCGGCGGCGAAGACCCCCACGAGCACGAGCGAAAGGGCGGTGGTGGCGAGGCCTTCGGTCGCTGCCGTTGCGGCAGCACTGCCGGTCTCGGCCTGGGCGCTACCGAAAATCTCCCAAGAGGCGATCTCGGAGGCCGGATACACCTCTTGCTGGGTGCCAGCGCCGGGTTGGAGCGCGGACACGGGCAGGTCCGCCGGCCCCGCCAGCAAGAACGTCGCCGTGTCGGCCACCACCCAGGCGATGGCGACCACGACGAGCACCTGTGCGCCGATGGGCACTGCAGAACCGAGCGACGCTGGGCGCCCCTGCCATGCACTAATCCGGGGCATCAGTCATGCTCTCGGCTCGTTCCAGGGTGATGAGTGAGCCAATCTTGCCTCGCTGGATGACATAGATGTGGCTGCCGTCGGCACTTTGCACCCCGCGCGGCGGTCCTCCCGAGGGAAGCTCGGTGCCGAAGCGGTCCGGCTGCAGAAAGCCAAAGTAGTCGCTCAGCAGCAATTGCTCGCTGTCCGCATCCCACCTTGCCACGAATATGGCGTTGAAGCACGCGGCGTCGATGGCGGTGAGGCTCTGGTGTTGGCCGACGGCGCTGCACTCGAACAGGAAGAACGGTCGATACACGTGCGAGGGCACCGGAAACAGTTGCTCGAACGGGTCGTCTGCGTCCGATGCGGTTGAGGCAAGCAAGGCCGGCGTCGCCGGTTCTGTCGCCACGTCGAACGCCAGCACCAGCGGCAGGCCGTCGCCGATGGCGAAGAGATAGTCGCCGCTGGCGTCCAAGATCACCGAAGTCATGCTCAGGAAGCTGAAGAAGGGGTCCGCGTTGGAGCCGGTGAGTTCGTTCAGGTCGATGTTCGAGACGACGGCGAGTTCGCCGGTTTCCGGGTCGCGGCTGAGGGTGACCAGGGCTTGGTCGGTGAGGGCATAGATGTGCGACCCGTCGGCGGAGAGCGTCGCGTCGCGGAGCCCCATCAACTCGCGGTCGGAACTGACGCTGTCGTCGTCCGCCGCCGCCGTCATCCCCTGCACCAGCGACGGGCTACATGGCTCGTCGATGGCGAGCACGGCCAGGGCGCCCTCGTTGTTGAGTGGCGCGTTGCCAAAGAGGTACAGGAAGCTGCCGGATGGGTCCGTAAGGACTCGCTTCGGCGTGGTGTCGCCCGAGAGCGGGAAGTCCTCTCCGAGTTGCACGTCGCAGACTTCGACATCGGTCGCATCGCCATCCGTTTCGCGGTAGGCGAGCGCAACCCCGCCCACGCCAAAGGCATAGAGCGCCTGGTGCGCGGCCACCCAATGCAGCAGGCGGTCGTTCTCGAACAGCACCGCGCTCTCGGACTCCGCCATCGCTCCATCGCCATTGTCCACCTCTTCATCGGCCGGCGGATGCACCACCTCTCCAGCCGTCGTGACGGCCCCCGTGGCTGCGTCGCGGTCGAAAAGCCTGAGCGAGTCCTTGGTGTTCACAAACAGGCGGGTGCCGGAGTCGTTGATGGCGATGTCGCCCAGATTGCGCAGTTCCGTGTAGCTGCCGTCGGGGCGCATGTCGCCATCGCTGAGGGCGCTGGCGATGCGCAGCCACGCCGGTGCCGTGCTCGGCCCTGTGGCGAGTTCGAAGTCGCCCCGTTCGGAGCCGCTGCGCACCGCCACTTGAACCCAATACTCTTGGCCCGCGCTCGCGAGGACCCGGGCTTCGGCTCGTCCCGACAGCAGGAACGAACGGTCGCTGGTGGCGATGAGTTCGAGGGCGCCGGTCGCGTCGCGGCCATAGACGGCAACGATGTGGGACGCGTCGTGACCTCTGAGCGCAAACCGCTGCCAGCCGTCTTCGACGGCGGTCCACTTCCACCACAGCGAAGCATCGCCGGCAAGAGTGGCGGGTTCGTCTGCGGAACTGGTGGCGTGACGGCTCGACGCCATGGCGCCGCCGGTTGCGAGGACAAAGGCGGTGGCAGGGCGGTCGTTGGCCGGGGTTGGCCCCCACTCGATCGCCGCGTCGCCGGCATCCGAGAACATCGAGTCGGCACGTTGGCCGGCCGCGATCCAGAGTCGCTGGCCGGCCGCGGCATCGAGCACCACTTCCGAACCGCCGGCGATGACTTCCAGATCGTCGAGCGAGTCGCCGGTGAAGAAGGCCAGCGACATGGCGTTGGCGCCGATGCCGCCAAAGCGCCACGTGAAGGGGCCATCGCCCGGTGCCTCCCACTGCCACCAGACCGTGCCGGTGCCGGACGCGCTCGGTTCGTTCGGTTCTACGGTGCGACCGCCGCTGGTTGCCACGGCGTCGCCCTCTTTGCCAGCGAGGGACGCCGCCCCGGCGAAGGCGTCGTTGTCGGCGAGGGTTGCGAGTTGCTCTTCGGTGGCTGGGGCCCAGGTCAGGGAATAGGGGCTACCTGAGGATTCCGCGCCGCGTGCCACCACGGCGACGCGGTAGGTCTCGCCCGCCGCAACGGGAAAGATCGCATCGCCCCCTTCACCGGCGACGATGCCGATGAACCCCGAGGTCGCGCCATTGCCGCGACCGAACGCGCTGGCCGCGTAATGCGAAACCCGGCGCAGTGCGCGGATGTTCCTTCCCGTGAAGGCAAACACGCGCAGCGGTTCATCCACCGAGAAAGCGAAATAGCCGTCTTCGGGCGCCCGCCAGCGATACCAGGCGGTGGTGGAGTGGCTGCCGAAGAACTCGTGCGGTTCGAGCGTCGCGCCGCGATTGTCGCCGGCCACACTCCCGCTCGCGCCGGCGATGCGCTGACTGCTCTTGAAGTCATCGTTCGCGGGCCGTTCTCGCGGCCCCCAACGCAGTGTCTGCGGCGTCACGTCGTATGACTCGGTGGAGATGCGCACCCGATAGTCGATCCCGCCCCCGGGCTGAAACGTGAGGGATCGTTCCCGACCGGCGACGTGCTCGAGGGTCGCCAATGCACCATTGCGGAAGACGTCGATGCGGACTTCGCCACTGTCTTCGTCGTCCGCGCCTCTGACGCCAAAAACGTGCAGGCCCGGCACCGGTGGCCGCCACGAGAACCACACGCTGCGCGTGGCGCTGCGGGACTCAGGCTCGGCCGGTTCTCTTGAAGCAGCCAAGAGGTCGATGCCGCGTGCACCGGACTCTTGCGTCAGAGGCGTGGCATTGGCAAACGCATCGTTGGCCGGAGGAGTTGCCGCCGGCAGGGCACCGTCCATGACGCCGAATTCCACACTCGTGTGCCCCGTGATGGCGTTCCAGCCGCTTGCCGTGAAGTGCAGCCGATGCGGGTCGGCGGTGGCTGGCAGGCGCAGCGTGACCAGTTGCGCTTCGCCCGCGGTGACTTCGCCGAGCGACAGGCCATGGTGCATGGGTCTCGGCTCGATCGGGCGGGAGAGGTCGGCACGCACGATGTTCCCGCCCGGCGGCCAGGCGTCGACATAGCGCTCGCACACATCCGAATCCTCGGCAAGGGCGCGGCAGCCGAGGCGAAGCATGGTGCCGGCGGCGATGTAACCCGTGCTGGTAACTGCCAAGTCCATCTCCACGCTGCCGTCGGGGCGACTGCGGGGGGTGCCGGCCTCGACGCCGAGGGTTGGGGTCGAGTCGCCCCGAATCGCCGTCCAGGCGACTGCGGCGCGGGGTGGTTGGCCATAGATGCGCTCCGGCACGATCTTGATGCGGTGGCGACCTGGCACCGGATCGCGCACGAGCAGCCATTCCACGTTGTCGATGCGTGAGCGCGATGCGTGTTCGCCGCAGGCCCCCTCACCGCAGTCTGAGCCTTCGTCCAGCCAGAGGTCGAGATCGCTCAGCACGGCTTCGGTGATGGTGTCGGCTGGTTGCTCGTCCCACGTCAGCACGACGTCGAGGCGGCTGGTGCCCTCCGGCACGTCGATGTCCTGATAGGCGTAGCCGGCGTCGTCCTGGAAGGTGCTCACGGCGCTGCCGGTGGTCCAGCCACCCTCGGCTTCGTGCTGCAGCACCGTGGCGGCTGCGGAGACGAGGCCGAGTCCATAGATGTGCTGCAGCGGCCCAGGGCCCTCGCTGTTGTCCGCCGCAAAGGCTTCGGGCGCGGCAAGGAAGGCGTCCGGTTTGACCGCGCTCGCCATGAGCCGGGCTCGGGCTAGCGCCGGCTGGCGCCGAAAATCGGGTGCCGAGTCGAGCAGCAGGGCCGCGACACCGGCCACGGCCGGCGAGGCCATGCTTGTACCGCTGAGGTCGATGTAGCCATCCGTGCGACCACCGCCCAACGCGGAACTGACGCCGACTCCGGTTCCGACCACGTTGGGAGCCAAGCGCCCGTCGGCGGTGGGGCCGTGGCTGCTGAACGGAGCGATGGTGCCGGTGTCAAACGTGGCACCCACGGCAAGGGAGTTCTTGGCTGCGGCATAGTTGGAGAAGCCAAAGATGTTGGCGTTGGCCTGCGCCACGACGTAGAGCTGGCGATGGGTCCAAACGGTGGAGTCGAGCTTGCGTTCGCCTACCCCGCGTCCGGTGTGCTGCAACGAGGTTTCGCCAAGGCTCATGTTGACGAGCAGCGCCCGTGCAGACGCCGAGACCACTCCGGCCCGCTCGCACGATGACGGCGCGGCCAGGAAATCCATCGCCTGCCGTACGCCTTCGTCGGTGCCGAAGCCGCGTTGCGAAAGTACCTTGGCGAAACGGATGTGGCGCACCCCGGGCGCGATCCCGGCGTGCAACGGATCGTTGAAGCCGCTGCCGGCCAGGGTGCCGGTGACGTGGGTGCCGTGCAGACCGAGGTCCAGCCAAAGATCGAAGTCCTCGCGCCCGCCGGCGCCGAACAGCGGCTGGGCGAAACTCGCGCCGCAGATGCTGGCCCGGCCTTCGCCAATGTCGCGGTGGCGGACGTTGAGCCCCGTGTCCATGACGCCAATGGGAATGCGCGCGCCGGTGGTGCCGGTGAACCGCCCGGTGCCCGGGTTGTATCGGCGCAACGCATCCGCGCCCATGACCGGCACGGCGCTGGCATGCCCGGCGCGGATGGTCGCTACCGGCTCGACGGCGAGGACGAAATCTCGGCTTGCCAACACCTCAAGCGCCGCGAATGGCACACTCGCCGCCACCGTGCGCAAGGTTGCGTCCCACCGCCCGACGGCAACGCCGAGCCCTGTAAGTTCCCGCCGCCAACGTCCATCCTCGTCGTCGGGCATCAACGTGATGCTCACATCGACACGCTCGCTCGCCGGCCGCCCGGCGGCGTGCGTGAGGAACTGCGCGTCCACCTTTGCATCGGGCGGCGGTGCGCCGAGGCCGATTACATCGGGCAGGGACGCGATGGCATGCAGGCTGTCCGCATCAGCAGGAATGCGCAACCGAGCATAGGCACCGACGTCACCGAGCACGTGCGCTCCCAATTCATGGAGCCGTTCGCTGAGGTCGTCGGCGGGCCCGAGAGAACCCCGCTGCAGCCAAGCGAAGGTCCAGTCACGCCCGGCCGCCTTCGCTTGCGCCGCAAGCAATGCCGTGCCCGCTGCGGGTTCGAGCCACTCCGCTCGAACCATCGGCATGACAGTGGTTTCCGGTAAAGGTGCCATGCGCATCTCGCCGCTGAAGCCAGCGTACGCATGGCCAACGGGCGGCTGTGGCGCAGGGTCCACCGTCGGAGGCACGTGCTGTGACGTAGAGCCTGCCTCAGATACGGGTGGTGCTTCAGCGCGGGGCAACTCGGCGCCGGTCCCAAGCGGCTCCTCAACTGGCTCCTCGCGGGAAACCAAGAGCACGAACATCGCCACGAGGGCGAGCCCGGCCAAGCCGGCAAAGGCCTTGCGCATGGGACGGTCCTCCCGATGGCACCGGGGTGGCTCCATGAGGCGAGTATAGCCACGTAAAGGCTATCCCACTGCCGCGTTCCGTCTCGCCGACAGCACGCTTCGTACGGCACGGGCCTTTTGGGGCGAGGGCATCCCGCCGGGCAACGCCCGCAAGGCGTCTCTTGGTTGGATGCCCCAACAAGGGGTGTACGTCTGTCGCTGCTGGTGCGCAGTAGACAGGTTGCACGTTGGGCGCTAGCCTTCGTCGTCAGAATTGACAACATCGATGCTTGGGCGAATCAATGCATGGACGAGACGACACGTCCAGTCAACTGGGTGCGGGCCGCAAGGAAGTCCTTTGCGGAGTTCCCGCAGCCCGTTAGGGACCGCATGAATGCCGCGCTGACGACTGCCGCCTAGGGTGGCAAAGCCGACACCGCAAAGCCGCTCAAAGGGCTCGGACCCGGCGTCTTGGAGATCGCCGTGCGATACAGGCGCAACGCTTGGCGGGTCGTTTACGTCGTCGAACTCGGTGAGTCTCTTTGGGTGATTCACGCCTTCCAGAAGAAGTCCAAGACTGGGATAGCCACACCTCAGTCCGATCTTGATTTGGTACGGCACCGCCTCAATCGACTGCGCAAGGAGCCAGACCTATGAGCGAAGAATCGGAGTTCGAGCTTGTCAGAGGTAGCGGCAACGTCTTTCGAGACTTCGAGGATCCCGACGCCGACCTCAAGCAGGCTAAGGCCGTCCTGGCTGCGAACATCATTGCCGCATTGGACGAACGCCAGCTCACCGTGCGTGAGGCCAATCGCTTGACTGGCTTTGCCGCCGCAGACTTCTCCCGGATTCGAAACGCAAACCTCGGCCGATTCACCCTCGATCGCCTCATGCGGATTTTCTTCGCCCTAGGCACCGCGGCCACCGTTTCAATCCAGGTGAGCCCGCATCCTTCAAGGAAGCTCAGCCCGGCCGCCCCTGCTGCCCCTTTGACAAGGGTCGTCGCACGCCCATCGACGGTATGAACTCGGACCACGACGGAACCCGTTTGCTGACGGAAGTCAACTGTCGCTATGTGGTCGGGACGCTTGACAGGCGTAACTCCGCTTGGGACGACGATCCCAAGTCCGTTGACTTGTGCACCTGGATATGGCTTATCCCCCGAGACGGCGGAGAACGGTACGAGCACGACGAGCAGAGCGAACGTGCTCCGACCCCGTTGTCAATGCGCTCTCCGCGTCTTTGCGATCTGGCGGCCATAGCCTTTCCGCTACTTCCACCACCACTTCGTCAGGGGGCCCGGTGCCTGGCCAGGGGCGGCCGGCAAGGTGGGTGAAGTGGCGGCTTATGGCGATGTGGAGCCAACCGTCCGGGTCCAGTCTGGCGCGGATTAGGGGGGCTCGGACATCGGTGGTGAAGGTCTCGGCCTGGGGTTGGCCGTCTTCGTTCAGGGAAAGGATGGCTTGCATGGGTGGCAGGGTCACGTTTTCGATCTCGCCGGCTAGGCGGTAGCGGGTGGCGCCGCCTTCCCATCTGAGGGTGCCGGAAGCGGCGGTTGGGTGTGGCCCTTCGCCGAAGGTGAGGGCTATTCCGTCTAGCTCGAAGGTGCCGTGCAGGCGGATGTGATAGTCGGATAGGAGACGGTTGACGAAATCGGCCCCTAGGTGGCCGTCCACCGAGATGTCGGTTTCTGCAAGCGAGGCATGTGCCGTGCCGCGTAGCGAGTGGTTCGCTGCCTCTACCCGCCAGCGTGCACCGATTGCTCCGTAGAGGAGGCTCGCCGGGTCGAAGCTCCAGCTTGCTCTGCCCAAGTCCTGGTCGCGGGCTCTGATGTTGGCCTCGCCGCTCCAGATCGTGCCGGCACTGTGGGAAAGGCTGATGGGCAAGGCGTCGCCGAGGAACCTCTCGACGAGCAGCGCGGGTGCCCGGAGCACGAGGAAGATGACGAGGGCGAGTGCCCCCGCGAGGCTCAGCCAAAGGGCGCGTTTCATGCCAGGAGTCTGGCGAGGATGTTCTCGTACATCTGCGTCAGCGGCGCCAGATCGGCGATGTGCACGCGCTCATTGACCTTGTGGATGGTGGCATTGACGGGGCCAAGTTCCACCACCTCTGCGCCTGTTGGAGCAATGAAGCGGCCGTCTGAAGTGCCGCCGGAGGTGGACTCTTCCGCTGCTTGGCCCGCGACTTCCTCGATGGCGCTCTGAACTGCGCTCGTCAACGTTCCGGAAGGGGTGAAGAAGGGCGGGCCGGAGAGTCGCCAGTCCACGCGCCATGGTGCGCGGACAGGTGTCAGGGCCTGCTCCACTTTGGTACGCAGGCCCGCTTCGGTCTGCGAGGGGTTGAAGCGGAAGTTGAACGCCGCCACCAGTTCCCCCGGAATGACGTTGCCGGCGCCTGTGCCGGCGCGGATGTTGGAGACTTGGAACGTGGTTGGCGGAAATGGCGGGCTGCCTTCGTCCCAGCGCCGGCTCGCGAGGTCCGCCAGTGCCGCGAGGCTCGCATGTATCGGGTTCAGGGCATCGTCTGGGTATGCCACGTGGCCTTGAATCCCGGTGACCGTCACCGTGCCGCTCAGGGAGCCGCGCCGGCCCACCCGAATCACGTCGCCCACCGTCGCCGTGGACGAAGGTTCGCCCACCACGCAATGGTCGATCTGGATGCCTCGGCCCGTGAGCGTCTCCACCACGCGCACGGTGCCGTCGATGGCATCGGCTTCCTCGTCGCTGGTGATGAGGAAGGCCAAGGTGCCTGCCGGCGTGGGGCTTTCGGAGAGGAAACGCTCGGCAGCGACGACCATGGCCGCAAGGCTCGATTTCATGTCTGCAGCGCCGCGCCCGTACAGCCAACCGTCTCTCTCCGTGGGCTCGAATGGCGGTGTGTGCCACGCCTCCTCCGGGCCGGGCGGCACCACGTCCGTGTGCCCGGCGAACACCACCAGCGGAGTGCCGCTGCCCTTGGTGGCCCACAGGTTGTCCACTGCGCCGAAGGGCATGGACTCGAGCGTGAACCCCATGCCCGCAAGCCGCTCACCGATCAGTTCCTGACAGCCGGCATCGTCGGGGGACACCGACGGCCGGGCTATGAGCTCCTTGGTGAGGGTGAGAACCGCTGCGGTCGGATCGTCCACCGACATCGTTCGCCCCTTCAGCCGAGGTCCTGGGCGAATGCCGTCAGCCGTTCGGCGGCTTCGACACATTCCTTGCGAGGCGCCACCAAGGCGATGCGGATGCGGCCGGAGCCTGGATTCACGCCGTCCTGCTCGCGACCGAGGTAGCTGCCCGGAAGCACCGTGATGTTCTCGCGCTCGAACAGCGCCCGCGTGAACTCGCAATCGTCGCCGGGGGTTTCGGGCCAGAAGTAGAACCCACCCGGCGGCACCGTGAGCTCGAATGCGCGCGCCAGCACCGGTGCCACCGCATCGAATTTGGCGCGATAGGCGGCGCGGTTCGCCACCACGTGGGTCTCGTCGCTCCACGCCAGCACGCTGGCCGCGGCCACGTGCACGGGCATGGCGCAGCCGTGGTAGGTGCGGTAGTCGTAATAGCGCGCCATCAGCGCCGGGTCTCCCGCCGCGTAGCCGGAACGGAGCCCAGGCAGGCTCGAACGCTTGGAGAGACTGTTGAAGGCGACGCAGCGGGCCATGCCGAGGCCGGCCCGTGCGGCCGCGGTCAAGAGCCCCACCGGCGGCGAGTCCTCATTGTGGTAGATCTCCGAGTAGCACTCGTCGGCGGCAATCACGAAGTCGTGCTCGTGGGCTCGCTCCACCAGCCGCACCAGCGCTTGCGCGGGCATCACCGCCCCGGACGGGTTGCCGGGGTTGCACAGGTACACAAGCTCCGTCTCTTGCCACACCGCGTCCGGCACCCGCTCGAAGTCGGGCACGCCGGTGGCAGGCACGTAGTACGGTTCCGCCCCCTTCAGCAGGGCCGCCCCTTCGTAGATCTGGTAGAACGGATTCGGCATCAGCACCCGCGCCCCGGCGCGGCCGCTGAGCATCGCCTGACCGAATGAGAACAGCGCCTCTCGGGTGCCGTTCACCGGCAGCACTTCCGTCGCCGGATCGAGCTCTATGCCGAAGCGGCGGCCGATCCACGAGGCAATGGCGCCGCGCAGTTCGTCGCCGCCGCGGGTTGGCGGATAGGCCGAAAGGCCGGCGCGCAAGAGTTCCTCGCGGCCGAGCGCCTCGATGATGAAGTCCGGCGGCGCGTGCTTCGGCTCGCCGATGGAGAGCGCTACGTGCGGCCGGTTGGTGCGTGGCGCGAGGCCGGCCTTCAGCTCGTTTAAGCGTTCGAAGGGATAGGGTTGCAGGCCGTCGATGTAGGGATTCATGCAGCTTCCGCTGTGGATGCGCGCCCGCGGGCGCGTTGGGGGGTTTTGTTTGGGCGAGTGGTGGGCAACGGGTGGGGAGTTTTGTGCAAAACAAGACAAAAGCACAGGGGGGGGGGCTGGGGGGAGGGCGGGGCGCCCTCCCCCCACTGGCCGATAGGGCGTCGAGATGGTCGCGGATGCGGGCGCAGATGGCGTCGGCGCGAGCGCGCTCGGTTACGGCGGTTCGATCCCGCTCCGTCACTTCAAATACATCCTCCACCCGCTCGCCCAAGGTCGTGATCCGGGCACGGGTGACGGCAAGCTCGAGTTCAATGAACAGCCGGCCGATGTGCGCGAGCAGCCCGGGCCGGTCGGCGGCCACCACCCGCAGCGTGGAACTCGAGGCGTCGGGAACCGTGCTGAGTTGCACCTCGGTTGGTGCCGCGAACTGTTTCTGCCTCCGCGACAGGCGACGCTCGGCCTTGCTCCCGGTCAGACGGCCGAGCGCGGCGCGGCCCACGATTGTGCGGATGCGGTCGCGCAGGTTGCCCTCGTTTGGCACCGGGCCCCGGTCCTTGAGCACGATGTAGGAGTTGAAGCAGACACCGGACGCGTTGGTGGCGACGGTGGCGGCCTGAATGCCAAGCCCGAGGCCGGCGATGGCGGCGACGCTGTCGGCGAACAGGTTGTCGCGGTCCTTGGCATGGACGAAGACCTCGCTGGCGCCGCCGCCGTCTTCGCCGAGCAAGTCCAGGATCAGCACCAAGGCGCCGCCGGCCAGATCGTGCGCTAGGGCGGCTTCGGTGATCGTCAGCACCTCCATCGGCGAGTGGTGCAGGAAGAAGTCGTCGCCGGGCTCGTCCCAAAGTGCCAGCACTTGCTCTTCGGCGAGGCCCCGCTCCGCCGCGGCGTCGAGCGCCGTGCGCCGGCAGGCGGCGATGTGCTCGCTGCGCCGCCTGGGCGAGTCGAGCCCTTGGCGCAAGGCACGTCGGGTTTCGACGTAAAGCTGCCCCATGAGGGTCGCGCGCCAACTGTTCCAGAGCGTGGGATTGGTGGCGTTGATGTCCGCCACGGTCAAGGCATAGAGATAGTCGAGCCGCGTCTCGGTAAGCACCAGGCGGGCGAACTCGTCGATCACTTCCGGGTCGTGGATGTCTTTGCGCTGCGCCGTGGTGGACATGGTGAGGTGTTCCCGCACCAGCCACGCCACGAGTTCGATGTCCTCGTTGCCCAAGCCGTGGCGGCGGCAGAACTCGGCTGCCTCGCCGGCGCCGATGTCGGAATGGTTGCCGCCGCGCCCCTTGCCGATGTCGTGGAAGAGCCCGGCGATGTAGAGCAGCTCGATCTTTGGCAGGTTGCCGGTGACGCGCGTGGCGAGAGGGTAGTCGGCCTCGCGGCTCGCGGCGTGGAAGCGGCGCATGTTGCGGATCACCATCATGGTATGCGCATCCACCGTGTAGATGTGGAAGAGGTCGTGCTGCATCTGCCCGACGATGCGGCCGAACTCGGGGATGTAGTGGCCCAGCACGCCGTAGCGGCGCATCCGGGTGAGCTGACTGACGAGCGTGTAGGGTGCCTTCAAAAGGTCAATGAAGTGGCGCGTCACCTCAGGATCGTTGCGAAAGGCATCGTCCATGAGGTGGAGGTGGTCGCGCACGAGGCGGATGGTGGCCGCCCGCACTCCGAGCGCGTCCTTGCGGTTGGCAAGCAGCACGAACATCTCCATGAGCGCGGCGGGGGTCTTGCGGAAGACGTCGTCGCGCGTCACCTCGATGTAGCGGTTGCGCAGGCGGAAGCGCTCGTTCACGGGCTCGGTGACCTCGCGGCGGGGGAGCGGGCGCGTTGTCAGGCTCTCGTCGAAGTGCTGCAGCACGATGTCGTTGGCCTCGCGCAGATGCAGCACATGGCGATAGTAGTCGTGCATGAACTGCTCGACGCCAAGCTGCGCGTCCGTGTCGGCGTAGCCGAAGCGGCGCGCCAGTTCGCGCTGGTGGTCGAACAGCAGCCGATCCTCGCGGCGACCGGTGAGCAGGTGCAGGCCGAAGCGCACCCGCCAGAGAAAGCGGCGTCCCTCCTCCAGCCAGTCGCGCTCCTGGGAGGTGAGTACCGAACGTTCGACGAGCTCGGCGAGGTCGGCGGTGCCGAACTGGCGGCGCGCGATCCAGCCTACGGTCTGGATGTCGCGCAAGCCGCCGGGCGAACCCTTGATGTTGGGTTCGAGGTCGTACTCGACGTCGTCGAACTGCGCGTGCCGGGCCTCTTGCTCCTCGCGCTTGGCGCGGTAAAACCTGCCGGAGGGCCACAGCACTGGTCGCGAGAGGATTTTGTCGAGGCGTCGCGTGAGGATGTCGGAGCCGGTGAGACGCCGCCGCTCCATCATGGTGGTAACGACGCTGACGTCGCGGCTGGCTTCGCGCTTGCAGTCCGCCAGGGTGCGCACGCTGTGGCCGATGTCGAGCTTGAGATCCCAGAGCAGGCGCAGGAAGGCGGCCACGGCTTCCTGACTGCGGCGACCGCGCAGGACGAAGCTGTTGCGCGCCAGCAGCATGAGGTCGATGTCGGAGTGCGGGTGTAGTTCGCCGCGCCCGTAGCCGCCCACAGCCAGGAGCGCAACATTGCTGTTGCCGTGGAAGAAGGCGTGCCACACTTCCGCGAGGAACGCGTCGATGAAGCGCGCCCGTTCCGCCACCAGGCATTCGATGTCGTCGCCGCGCCAGAAGCGGGCCGCCAGCGCATCGTCCGCCTGGCCTATGCGGCGGCGCAGTTCGCTGAGGTCGCCGGGCACCGGCGCCGACCTCACCAGCGCGGGCTCCTCGCGACGGCGCTGGTGTGCCGTCCCATAGCCTCGACGTACTTCGGGATGCCCAACCCTCGTCCCGATCGACCTTTCGGGGGGCGAGTCTGGGCGGCACATCCTCCTTTTTTCCGGCGTCGCTGCGCGAGCCAAGGCCCAGCGGGAAGGGTGACGTGTTTTCGGTACGCGACACCAGGGATCAGGGCGTCCCATGGCTCGCGCCCGCAGGCGCGCGCGCGGCATGCGCTCACGCAGAGACCGCCAAGGACGCGTTCGTCGCCGTTGGCACTTGCTCCAGCCAGCCGAGTTCCTCCTCGCGCAGGGTCAGCACCTCCACGCCGTTTTCGGTCACGAGCAACGTGTGTTCCCATTGGGCGGAGAGCTTGTGGTCCTTGGTGACGACGGTCCACTCGTCCGGCAGGATTTTCACGTGCCGCTTGCCGGCGTTGATCATGGGTTCGATGGTGAAGGCCATGCCCGGCTTGAGGACGATGCCGTCGTTTCGCTTGCCGTAATGCAGAATCTCCGGCTCGTCGTGGAACTTCGCACCGATGCCGTGGCCGCAGAACTCGCGCACGACCGAGAAACGATGCGACTCGGCGTGGCGCTGGATGGCGTGGCCGATGTCGCCGATGTGGGCGCCGGGACGCACCTCGGCGATGCCTCGGTAGAGACACTCCTGGGTCACCGCCGAGAGCCGCCGTGCCAACACATTGGGCTTTCCGATGAGGAACATCTTGCTGGTGTCGCCGTGGTAGCCGTCCTTGATGATGGTGACGTCGAT
>VXPR01000067.1:2210-2500 GCA_009839405.1 Gammaproteobacteria bacterium | reverse complement strand
AACACACAGCCCAAGGCACCGGTGCCGGCGCGACCCTGGAGCCCGGCGAGTCGTTCGGCCAGCTAGCCGCGACCACGTGGTTTCGCTGGATCGCTCCCGAAGACGGCCTTTGGGAGTTCAGGGGCGGCAGCCATGTGCTGGTCTTCGAAGGCGACCACGTCTCGCAGCTGCGCTTGGTTGGTCCCAACCCGTCCAGTCGCGGGGTCTTAATCACATCTACGAGCCCCCGCGTCGTATCCGACGGGGCGAGGGCCGTGAGGAGGGTGGAATAAAAGAAGCGGGGGGGGGGG
>VXPR01000067.1:0-2200 GCA_009839405.1 Gammaproteobacteria bacterium | reverse complement strand
GTCCAGTCGTGTGCGGTTATTCGCTGCTGCTGGCAGGTAGTACCAGATCGCCGTGGCCGCCGCCGGGGGAGAGGAGTCGGGCGCGGACTACACGTTGCGGTGGCAGCGCCTCGACAGGGGGTTGTGGGGGAACGATTGGTTCGCCAACGCTGAGGAGATCGCGGAGGACGTGTCGGGCGTGGAACTGAGCCTCGGCAGTAGTTCCACGGTTGAGCCGGACGAACCCCCGGAGTCGGGTGTTCGGACGCAGTGGTGGCGCTGGGACGCGCCGGCGGACGGCTCGTTCACGTTCCGCCTTGAGGCCCCGGACGGAAGGTCGGGGCAGTATCCGATGCTGAAGCTCTCGGTGTTCGCTGGGACCGACCTCGAGGACCTCAAGCTGGTTGGCAGTGCGCGGCCCGGTGCAGCCCACGATGCTGTGGTCGTGGCGGCGGCCGGCGAGCGCTACTGGATCTCGGTGGGATTCGCGGCGGATGACCTGGCGGCCTTTGATGTCCGCTGGGCTTCGGCGGCACTGGTTCTGGGTCCGACCCCGGAAAACGACCGCGTGGAGGCGAGCGGCGTCTTGGCGGGGAGGTCCGGTTCCGTCGTTGGATCGAACGAGTTCGCGACGACAGGCCGGGGTGAGGGGAACCGGATCGGCCGTGCGGCACTCTGGTGGACCCACGAGGCCGATCGGTCGGGGTGGGTGCGGTTCGCGGTCGAAGGCGAGGCGGGTCCGTGGGAGCTGACCGTCCATCGGCAAGCCGCCGACGGCTTGGGCCTCGAGATCGCCGCGTCAAGCCGCTGGCAGCGAAGTGGCGACGAGCCCACCGAGGTGCTTATCGAGCTCGAGAAGGGCGTCAGGTATGCGATTGCAGTTGGTACGCGAGGCGCGGACCGCGGGGAATTCACGCTGCGGTGGGAGGAAACGGTTGCGCCTGCGTGGCTGCGGTACATCGGTCGGCTGGCCGACGGGGACCGAGACTCGCAGAATGAACCCGTGCTGATCCGCGGGCCCGGCGCGTTGGCGCGAAGCAAGGATGACGGCACCCTCTACCTTGGCTCGCGTCTGGGGCTGCAGGTCTTCGAGCAGCCGGGCACCGGCGCATTCGGCGAGGTCCAACTGATCGAGAGCAAGCTCGACCTCGCGCGTGCGCGACTGGTCTGGGACCAGGGCCGTGGCCGCTTGCTCGCCGACGATTGCGGTTCCTGGCGAGAGTTTGCTCCGATCGCGCCAGGATGGCGGCTCCAGGACCTCGGGGCGCTCGAAGTCGAGGACGGCCCAAGCACTTGCGCGGAGCAGTTGCTGATGGACAAGGCTGGCTTGAACCTCTACCGCGTTGGCGGTAGCGACGGCTTGGAAACCTACACGGTTGGTCCTGAGGGCGCGCTGAGCTTCGTGGAGAGCCACGAACTGAGGTGGGGCATCCCCGCGTCGATCATGTCGAACGACGGCCGGCGCGTTTACGTGACGACTAGCCAGTACTTGTGGATGTTCGACCGCGACTTGGAATCGGGGGCGCTGACCCGGATGGACGCCACACACAACTTCGGCAGCTATCATTCCCGCAGACGAAGTTCGATGGCGATCAGCGACGACGACGCTCTCCTCTTCGTGCACACATTTAACGGAACCACGCACGCCTTTTCCCTTGACGACTCGGCGGTGGAACACGTCGCTGAGTTGGCGAAGTTCTGGGATTGGCCTTGGCAAGCCAGCTATTGCCAGTTTGGCGATGTCCGCCGCGACGGCGTCACCGTGGACTTCCTCTGCCCGGGTCTCGCGATCACCGTTCGGCTGGATCCAGAGACAAGTGAGCTTGTCGAGACGGACGCGGTCACGGCGCGCGGCGACAGATTCAATGGCCCTGCGATGCCGAGCTACGGCATCCCGACGGGCATGGCCCCGACGTTGGACGACACGCAGATTCACGTCATCACCCCAACCCACGGCATCCTGACGTTTTCGAGAGTCGGTGGTGCGGACTAGGTGAGATAGGCCTCTCGCCACGACCCCTCCCGTCGCCCAGAACAAGCCCCCGCGTCACTCCCCCTTCGGTGGGGGAGTCGAGAAGGACAGCCTCGCCCCTTTCTCGGAGCCCCGTCCTGTCACTCCCCCCTCGCGGGGGAGTCGGGGGGGGCGGGGCGCGGCGCGAGCGGGCGGCGGGGGGGGGGTCCTCCACCCCCCAAGACGCAACCATCGGCCAGCACAGAAAAC
>VXPR01000531.1 GCA_009839405.1 Gammaproteobacteria bacterium | reverse complement strand
AGGCGGAGAGGCTCAAAATGGTGGTGGCGTTCCAGCGCGATTGGTCGCCGGTAGTGATCGAGCAGTGACCCTGAGGAGGTTGTCGTCCATGCCGAGTCCGGCACCTGAGCATTCGATCTGGGCGAAGTGTGCCCGGGCCCTTCTTTGCGGCTGCGCCCTGGCTGCGACCCTGGTTCCGACCAGCGCCGTTTTTGCTGCATCCGCCACCATCGTGCCGGCGGCGCCATCGGTTGCCGCCCGCAGCTATGTGATGATGGACGCTGAGACGATGCGCGTGCTGGCCGAGGGCGAGAGCCGGTTGCCACTGCCGCCGGCGAGTCTCACGAAGATCATGACGAGCTATGTGGCAGCGGTGGAAGTCGCTGCGGGCCGCATCGCGCTCGACGACGAAGTGCCCGTGAGCGTCAACGCCTGGCGCACCGGCGGCTCGCGCATGTTCGTGCGCGAAGGCACGAGGGTATCGCTCGCTGACCTCCTGCGCGGCATCATCATTCAGTCTGGCAACGACGCGAGCGTAGCTGTGGCGGAGTACATCGGCGGTGCCGAGAGCTCCTTTGCCGACATGATGAACCAGCACGCCGCAGAGATCGGCATGACGGACTCCACCTTCCGCAATGCCACGGGCCTACCCGACGACGAGCACCTTTCCTCCGCCCACGACCTTGCGTTGCTCACCCGCGAACTCATCCGCCGCTATCCCGACCACTATGCAATCTACGCCGAGAAATCCTTCACCTACGCCGACATAGAGCAAGCAAACAGGAACCAGTTGTTGTGGCTGGACGATTCCGTGGACGGCGTGAAGACCGGCCTCACCGACGCCGCGGGCTTTTGTCTCGTGGCTTCGGCAGAGCGCGCCGGGATGCGCCTCATCACCGCCGTGATGGGCACCGACAGCGCCGACATCCGCTCGCGGGAGACGCAGAAGCTCCTGTCCTGGGGTTTCCGCTACTTCGAAACGAAGCGAATCTACAGCGCCGATGACGTGTTGGCGACGCCGGAAGTGTGGTACGGCGAAGAGGAGAGCGTTGCACTGGGGGTTGACGAGTTGCACGCCACCTTCCCGCGCGGGCGCCAAGAGGAGATGGAAACTGTCATCGACCTGCCGCCGGTGCTCGAAGCACCCATCGAAGTCGGCGCCCAGGTGGGCACGATGCGGCTGGTGCTCGACGGCGACACGCTGGCCACCGCACCCCTCTTGGCGCGAGCGACGGTGCCGGAAGCCGGCTTCTTCTCCCGTGCTTGGGACGGCATCTATCTCTTCTTCCGAGACCTCATCGGCTGAGCCTTAGGCAGCGTGGGCGGGAGCGCGGTGAAATGGTGACGGCACAATCCGGCCCCCTTTCGCAGAAGGCCAAGCCTTCGCTGCACGTCCGTGATCTGGGGCTGCGCGACTACAACGAGGTGTTCCACGCCATGCGCGAGTTCACCGACGCCCGCAGTGCCGACACCGCGGACGAGTTCTGGTTCACCCAACACCCCCCGGTCTTCACCCAAGGCCAAGCGGGCCGAAGCGAGTTCATCCTTGCGCCCGGGGACATTCCCGTGGTGCAAAGCGACCGCGGCGGTCAGGTGACCTACCACGGCCCCGGCCAAATCGTCGGCTACCTGATGCTGGACTTGCGCCGCCTGGGGCTTACGGTACGCGAACTGGTGAACGGTATCGAAAGCGCAATCGTCGCCCTCTTGGCGGAACATGGCATCGAGGCAGTCGGCCGCACCGACGCCCGCGGAGTCTATGTCGGCAACGACAAGATCGCCGCCTTGGGCCTGCGCATCCGCCGCGGCTGCAGCTATCACGGCCTCGCCCTCAACGTGGACATGGACCTCGAGCCCTTCTCCCGCATCAACCCCTGCGGCCTGACGGACATCGGCGTGACGATGATGTCCGCCCTCGCCCCCGGCTGCCGAGTGGCCACCGTGCAACCCAAGCTGGCCCGCCACCTGAGAGAGCAATACGGCTTCGAGGTCGGTTCCACCTAGGAGGCTGTCGGACTTGTGGCGGGCGGGCCTTGAGGGAAGGCATTCTGCCTTCCCTGCGCACGGTCAGGGGCGCCTGACGGCGCCAGGGAAGGCAGGATGCCTTCCCTCCGAGAACCGTCCCATCGCCAAGTCCGACAGGCCGATGGTTTATTGGGGGCCGTCCCTCGTGAAGGCCGACCTTGGGCGCGTGCGCCCGAATGGAAATGATATGTTGTAACATACTGTTCCTCACATCGGCGACTTCGGCAATCTGCAAACCGTGATGGGCCCGGAACCAAGACCAAGGTGCCAGCTGTGGCGGTGGGTTTCCGTTGCCGCGATGGTGCTGTGCATTGGGCACTCGGTTGCCGACACGCACGTACACGTCGGTGAGGACGAAGAGGAGGTCTGCACGGTCTGTGCAATCTCCGAACCGGGTCACGTTGCGGAGGTCGCCGTGTTTGGTGCGCGACCGACCGCATGGCGCCGGTGCAGCAAGGAGCTGTTGGTTTCGGCCAACGTTTCTGCGCGCCCCTATGAGG
>VXPR01000293.1 GCA_009839405.1 Gammaproteobacteria bacterium | reverse complement strand
TCGACCGTGGTGCCGGACGGAGGATGGGAGTCGTAGGGATATTGAAGTGCCATTGGCTGATTATACGGGCTGCCGGAGCGCCTCTTCGCGGCGCTTGGCAGATTTTCGCTCCGCGGAAACTCATGCGAGGGCGAATCGCTTGCGACGGCTGACGTCGTGTTCGAACTCACCCGACCGTAGTGCGGGCTCACCGGCTTTGAAGTATGGTTACGGGCTTTTGCGGCGGGGTTTGCCCGCCGGTGAGCGAGACGAGAGACGGGAAGGGGAAACCGCCATGCCGATGAATGTGAAGCCGGTGCCGACGCTGGACGATGAGGTCAACGAGGTCCGGCTTGGTACTGCCGAGATCGTCAATCAGGAAATCCTGCCGAACGAGAACGTGCTCTACGGCTGGCGCTCGGACGGCGGCCGGCCTTCCGAGACGCAGGTCAAGGAAGCCCGCGAGGTGCGGGCGCACGTACAGAACGTGGTCAAGAAGGCGAAGCTCTGGGCACCGCACCTGCCACCCGAGTTCGGGGGCATGGGGCTCTCCTTCATGCAGCACGCGTACATGAACGAGGTGCTCGCCTACAGCCCCGGCGCCGCCTCCCTGTTCGGCGTCGTCGCGCCCAACTCCGGCAACCAGAAGATCCTGCTCAAGTACGTCACCCAAGAGCAGCACGACAAGTGGCTGATCCCACTCACCGAAGGGCGGATGCAGTCTGGCTTCTCCATGACCGAGCCGCACAATGCCGGCTCCGACCCCCGCTCCATCCAGACCCGCGCCGTGCTCGACGGCGACGAGTGGGTCATCAATGGGCACAAGTGGTTCACCTCCAACGGCCACGGGGCGGACTTCTACATCGTCATGTGCCGAACGGCGGACCCCGACGATCCGGGCGGCGCGAACGAGAAGATGACGCAGATCATCGTGCCGAGAAAGACGCCGGGCGTGAACATCATTCGCGGCGTACCGGTTTGGGGCAAGGCGTCGAGCCACTGCGAGATCATCTACGACAACGTGCGCGTGCCGAAGTCGAACCAGCTCGGCGGCACCGGCACCGGCCATCAGGCAGCGCAGGATCGTCTCGGCGCCGGCCGCATCTACCACTGCATGAACTCGGTGGGATCGATGTGGCGCTGCTTCGACCTGATGGTGGACCGCATCATGACCCGCGAGGTGCATGGCGGCGAGAAGCTCGAGGACAAGCAGTTCATGCAGGGCTTCATCGCCGACTCCTACATGGACATCCAGTCCTCGCGGCTGATGGTGGTGGACTGCGCAATGAAGATGGAGGAAGGCGCGGATTCGCGCACCGATATCTCCTCGATCAAGGTCTATGTGCCGAACGCCTACCACCGCGTTGTGGACCGCGCCATTCAGGTACACGGCGCCGCCGGCGTCTCCGGCGACTTCCCGTTCGCCGGCATGTACGAAGGCGCCCGCACGTTGCGCATCGCCGACGGGCCCGACGAGGTGCATCGCATCCTGATCGCCAAGAACGTCCTCAGGCGCTACCACGCCGGCGAGTCCTGGGACTTCGGCAACTAGAGACGGAAACGAGAACATGCAAGAACTCGCACAAGCGATGTCGGCGGCCATTCGCGCCGGCGAACCCCTGCCGAAGATGCCCGATGGGTTGAGCCTCGACGACGCCTACGCCCTGCAAAAGGACGTGGTGGCGCGAGTTGCGGACGGGGATGTTTCGGGCCTCAAGGCGGGCATGACGGCACCGGCCGGGCAGCAGGCGTTCGGCCTCACGCATCCGCTGATCGGCAGCCTGTACGGCGCCGGTCGGCTGGAGCCGGGGGCGACCTTTGAAGGCTTGCCTGGCGTGAGTCTCGAGTGCGAGATTGGCATCGTCGTGGACGCCAATGGCGAACCCAAGACGGCGGGCCCAGTCATCGAAGTGCCGCGCATGGCATTCGCCGACGAGGCAGACCGCAACGGCGCCAATCTCACCGCCTGCAACATCGCCGCGGACCGCTACATCGTCGGCGAACAGCAACCCCTGCGCGATTCCTACGGCGACATTCAGGTGACGCTCACCCGCGACGGCGAGCAAGTCACCACGGCCCCTGCCACGGACGCCCTGGGCGGCCCTCACGCGGCGCTCGCCTGGATGCTGAACGAAGCGAGCAGCCGGGGCCTCGCCATCGAAGACGGCATGCTCTTGATCACCGGCGCCTGCGGCGGCATTCACCCGGCAGCGCCGGGGCACTACGTCGCCGACTACGGTTCCTTCGGCACCATCGAGTTCACGGTGACCTGAGCAACGAGCCCTTTCCTCGCGAGACGGGCCCATCGGGCGGCGGAGGCTGCCCTGTTTCAGCCGTCCGTCGGCGGCCTCTCTACCGGGCCGAGAACTTGCATGAAGAACATTCCTTAATTATCTGATTACAAATAACATTTCTTAATGGTTCTTGACCGGATGGCCGACTCACCGTCCGCGCCGTCGCCAGACGAACCAATACGCGGCCACGTTTATGGCCAGCAACGCCGCGACGAGGGGCCAACGGAGCACAGGTAAGGCC
>VXPR01000280.1 GCA_009839405.1 Gammaproteobacteria bacterium | reverse complement strand
GTCCCGCCGCCACCCCCCACTCGCCCCGCTGGGGGGGGGAGCGCGCGGGGGGGGGGGGGTTTGTTTTTTTTCTTCCGCGCTAAAACTGCGACGGTCCGTCGCATATGGGGCACGTCCAAGCGATTTCTAACGCGCAGGCTCCTAGCAGCCAAGTTTGTCCGCGAGGTCCCGGTAATCCTCGGCGAGTACCTCGAAGCTCGATGTCTCCCCCTGGCTGCCCATTTCGAGCAGCTTGGGCTTGACGTAGCCGGCCTTGAGCCCCGCCCTTTGCGCGGCGAGAAGGTCTGGCGGATGCACCGCCACCATCATCGACTCGTTCGGTTCGGCGCCCAGCAGGCGCACGGCCTTCTGGTATGCCTCGGCTTCCGGCTTGTACACGCCGAGCATTTCGCAGGAGATATAGGCGTCCCAGTCGATGCCGGCATGGCGGGAACTGTCCACCACGATTGACAGCGACAGCACGGTGAGGATGGCGACGATGTAGCGTTCGCGCAGTCGCTTGAGCGAGTCAGGAAAGTCCTCCCACACGCCCATTCGGTGCCAGGCGCGGTTGAGCGAATCGCGGTCTTCCGTCGAGAGTTCGAGCGCCGGATACTGCTCGGCGAGTTCGTCGAGCACGGCGCGGTGCAGGGAGTCGGCGTTCTGCCAGGGACGCGTGCCGGCGCGCACCTCGGCGAGCTGCTCGAACATCCGACGGCGCCAGGCGAAGCAGAATGCCTCGTCGTCCACTTCCACGCCACGCTCCTCGGCCAGCGCACTCACCGCCGCACGGGTGGCCGTCTGCCAGTCGAACACGCTGCCGCCAACGTCGAAGACGAGCACCTTGATCCCATCCATGTCCCTTCCTCTACGCCTTTCTCAATTGGCCTGATCGGCCACGCTCTTGGCCCACTTGTAGTCCGCCTTGCCGTTCGGGCTGCGGAAAATCTCATCCAGAAACAGAAACGCCTTCGGCAGCTTGTAGCGCGCGATGTGACGCTCGCACTCTTCAAGCAGTTCCTCCCGCGAAGCCTCCGCCCCGGCGCGGAACTGGACGATGGCCACCACTTCGCTGCCCCAGCGTTCCGAAGGCCGCCCCGCCACCACGGCGTCGTACACGGCCGGATGGTGCTTGATGGCCTGCTCCACTTCTTCGGCGAAGATCTTCTCGCCGCCAGAGTTGATCGTCACGGACTCGCGCCCGTGCAGTTCCAGCGTCTCGTCCGCAAGCAGGCGAACCTTGTCTCCCGGCACCGAATAGCGCACGCCATCCACGGTGGGAAAGGCCTCGCGGGTCTTGTTCTCGTCGCCGAGATAGCCGAGGGGGATGTTGCCCGTTCGCGCCCACCAGCCGAGCCCTTCGTGACCAGGGTCGAGAATGCGCGACAGGTCGTCGCTCAGCACCGCATTGTGCGCCGAAAGCTTGAAGCGCCCGCTCGCCGCGCCACTTGCGGCATTGCTCACATGCGAGGCTTGACCGCCGGTTTCCGACGAGCCGGCAGTGTCGATGATGTTGATGTGAGGCAAGAGTTCAAGCAACTCGGCCTTCAGCTTCGCCGTCATGATGGCGCCGCCGGTGAGGAGGTTCTTGAGGCTCGGGCAGGCTGCCCCACTGGTGCGCAGGGCATCCGCCAAGGGCCGCCCGAAGGCATCGCCGACGATGAGCAGGTTGTTCACCTGTTCCCGTTCGATGATCTCGACCGCGCCGGCGGCATCGAAGCGCTTCACCTCGTCCTGAATCACCACGGTGCCACCGGTATTGAATGCCTGAAAGGCGGTCCAATGGCCGGCGCCGTGCATGAACGGTGGCGCCGGCATGTGACGGCGGTCGCCGTTCAGGGCTCGGTCGCGGTAGTCGGCGAGCGACTGCATCACCTTGCCGCTGCCCCGGCGTCCGCCCAGGGAGGCGATGAGGATGTCCGACTGCCTCCACAGCACGCCCTTCGGCATGCCCGTGGTTCCCCCCGTGTAGATGATGTAGAGGTCGTCGGCCGGCAGGTCGATGTTCGGCGGGGAGGGATCGGCGGCGGCCAGGGCCTCCTCGAAATCGAGCGCGCCATCCACCAGCGGATGGTCGTCGTCGCGCACTTGCAGGAGAAGCTCAAGCGTCGGCAGTTCGGCACGGATGCTCTCCACGTGCTGCGCCAGCGAGCTGTGGAAGATCAGTGCCTTGGTGGAGGCGTTGTTCAAGAGATACAGGAGTTCCTCGTCCACATAGCGGTAGTTGACGTTGAACGGCGCCAGCCGCGCCTTGAACGCCCCGAGCATGCCTTCAAGGTATTCGTTGCCGTTGTAGAGATAGAGGCCCAGGTGATCTTGGCCGGATTCCCAGTCCGCGAGCGAGCCGCGACCCGTGTGGCAGCCGTAGCCCCGCATCGCAAGGAGGTGCGCCAGACGATTCGAGCGCTCCTGAAGGTGCCGATAGGTCAGGCGCCTGTCGCGAAAGACGATGGCGTCGCGGTCGGCAACGGCGTCGGCAATGGTGTCGAATACGGTAGCCAGATTGAAGTGCACGCAAGCTCCTCTCGTGAAACC
>VXPR01000315.1 GCA_009839405.1 Gammaproteobacteria bacterium | reverse complement strand
TGTGGTGCAAGTTTTGTTTTCGGTATCATCTATTTGGTTCTATCTTTTTGTTGTCGCCCTTTAGGGTTTACCTTTAAATCTTTGGCGGATGTGTTAGCGCGCCTGGGGGCGCGTCGGCAGTTCGCTACGCGAACTGCTGCCTTGGTACCGCATTCGCCTGCAGTCCGCCGCAGGCTAACCCTCGATGCGGGCAAAAGGGTTGCAAACTACGCACTGTTGGTACCGAAAGGGAATACAATTGCCCAATTGCGGTTGGGAGGAAGATAGATTATGTCGCTTGACGCGATGGACACGCGGATTCTCGATCTGTTGCAGCAAGATGCCTCGCTCACCGCCGCCCAGATCGGCGATCGGGTGGGGCTGTCGCAGTCGCCTTGCTGGCGGCGCATCAATCGGCTGCAGCAGGACGGTTACATCCAGCGCAAGGTGGCGATCCTGGACCGCCACAAGCTGGGCCTCGACGTGCTGGTGTTCGCGATGGTGAAGCTCACGGCCAACGGGCGCAGGTCCTTGCCGGAGTTCGCGGACGCGATCCGCCAGTACCCGGAGGTGCAGTCGTGCCACACCCTGATGGGCGAGATGGACTTCATGGTGAAGATCGTCACCGAAGACGTGGCCGCCTACGAACGCTTCTTCTTCAACCACCTGTCGCAGTTGCCGGGGGTGCAGGAGGTGCACTCGAACATCGCCATGTCCGAGATCAAGGCCACCACCGCCTACGGCATTCCGGGCAAGCGGCATTAGGCACGCCACCCGAGTCGCAAGCGTGCGCCAGCGCCTAGGACATGAACCGGGCCTCGGAGGGAGGCGTCTTGCCCTCCCTGGCGTCCCGCGAGGCACGCTATTCGTTAGGCCCTAAGCGAACGTGCAGCATCGGGGAACCGCAAATCCAAGCGCGCCTTGCGGCGCGTGGAGGGCGAGACGCCCCCTCCCCAGGCCCGCGCAATGTCCGTCGCGAACTGCTGGCCTTTTTGGACAGTTTTCTGCAGCGCAGGCTCCGAGGGTGAGCGTAGGCGAACCCGTAGGCGCGCGCTCGTAGAGCGCGCTAGCATTCGCGACTGGCTTCTGGAGGGTGCAGACGATGCGAGTTGGTGGAGCGATGCTCGTAGCGTGGGTGTTGGGTGCCGCGACTGCGAGTGCGGACGACTGTCGGGCCATAGAGGACGATGCTGATCGGCTCGCCTGCTACGACCGGAAGGCGACGCCGGAAGAGAAGCCGGTAGCGCCACCACCCGACGTGTCCGACGCCGGCAGCGAGCGTGAGGCCCGCACCCAAGCGAGCCCGGAACAGCCCGAAGCCGCACGCCCCGGCCTCCTTCGACGGGTGCTTGGCGGCGTCAAGCTGCCGAAGGCGAAGCCAATGAACGTGGTGACACGCGGGAAGGTCGTGCGCGTGCGCGAGTTGGCACGGGGCAATTTCGAGCTGGAGTTGGACAATGGCGAGGTCTGGCGCGAGAACGAGCGCGAACTGCGCACCAACTATCGCGTCGGCGACATAGTGGCGGTCTCGAGCGGGATGCTCGGCACCTTCAACCTAGACAACGAGCGCTCGGGGCAGCGAACAAAGGCCCGGAGAGTTCGGTAGCCACTCCTCGGGGAGGCTTCAAGGAGCAAGGGGAAGGATCCATGGCACAGGCTGACGAATCACTCGAACCGGCCGGCGGCGAGCCGACGCTGCGGCGCAGCATCAGCTTGTGGCAAATGACGCTCTACGGCGCCGGGGGCATGTTGGGCGCTGGCATCTACGGCCTGATCGGACAGGTCGCCGCGGAAATGGGATCGGCGATCTGGTTGGCCTTTGCGCTGTCGCTGGTTGCCGCGGGGCTGACAGGGCTGTCGTATGCGTCGCTTGGCTCACGCTATCCGCGCGCGGGAGGCGCCGCCTACATCACGCAGCGCGCCTATCGCCGCAGTCTGCTGACCCACGTCGTCGGCCTGACGGTGGCATGCTCGGGCCTGACCTCGATCGCCGCCGGCGCCCGCGTGGTGGGCGAGAATCTGCAGGCGCTGCCCGCTCTTGAGGGCCTGCCCACCGGGGCGCTGGCGTTTGTCTACGTGGCCATTGTTGGTGCGATTGCCTACCGCGGCATTCGCGAGTCGATGTGGGCCAATGTAGCGCTAACGCTGATGGAAGCGGGCGGGCTGCTCTTGGTGATCGCGGTCAGCCTGCGGTTCTGGGGCTCGGCGAACCTGTTGGATTTCCCCGTTGGGGTCGAGACCGAAGCCGGTCTGCCGCTGGTGTTCCTGGCGCAGGGCATCGTCCTCACCTTTTACGCCTTCATCGGTTTCGAGGACTCGCTCAACGTCGCGGAGGAGTTGAAGAACCCGCAGCGCAACCTGCCTCTCGGCCTCGTGATGGCGCTCGTCCTGACCGTCGTCATCTACATGAGCGTGGCCATCAGCGCGGTTTCCGTCGTGCCGTGGCAAGAGCTGGCCGAGGCCAACGCCCCTCTGGCCGAAGTCGTGGCGCGCGCGGCACCCTGGTTCCCGGCGTGGGTGTTCATCGTCATCACGGTGTTCGC
>VXPR01000440.1 GCA_009839405.1 Gammaproteobacteria bacterium | reverse complement strand
GCTCCCCCGCCCGGCGCAGCCGCACCAAGTCCTCGGCGTAGTAGCGTCGATGGATGGGGTGCATGGGCATGAGATGGAAGTATAGGCCGTGGCCTCGGACAAAGCCGAACAAACCGAGGCCGCCTGCGGGAAGAAACTTGACGCCTTGGCGCAAAGATGGATGAATTCATGCTGAGCAAGTCGGAGCGATCAGCGCTGCGCGTAAGGGTCGATCAGGACCGGGCGCGGGTGCGATGCCAAAGCGAAAACGCCGCAGTCAAATGGCGACGCAACCCGTCGCGTCAGCGGAACATGCGCATGCTCGACTTCACCCAACTCACAACGCAGGACTGGATCGCCGTCGGCTCACTCGCGGTGTCGACGCTGATGCTGGTGTCCAACATTGTCCTCGCGGTTGTCGCCACGGCGAGGACGAACAAGAAGCTGGCCGATTGGGAGCGGACCATCAACGACCGGCAGCACGACTTGAGCCAGCGTATGCTCGTGCTCGAAGGGAACAGCTCCTACACCGAGGGCGTTCTGGATGGGGCTGGATTGACTGGCGAGCGCGGGACGCGCCGGGCACGCAGGAGGAGACGACGATGAGGTACGTTCCGGGCGAACTCCTGAGCAAGGATCCCTTGGGCCCGAGCCGGGCCCTGCGAAGTATGGTCGACGTCGGGGCATACGACGGCGAATACGAGGTCGCATCACGGCCACCAGATCGAGTGGGCCCGGATGTACTGGAGTTCTGGCACGCTGTGACCGCGAAATGGTCGGTGGGAGAGGTCGTGGAGTTCGAGGACATCGTCGATTGGGTGCAAGCAGAAGCCCCGAACGCCCTGTTCCGTGAGCACTTCCGCTTCCTAAACGTGACCGGCCCGGATGCCGACATGCAGGCGGCGTTGCTGGTCAACAACGACCTCTTCACCCCGATCAGGGGGGGATTGGCGGCGTAGGCGTTGCCAAGGGTTGCGTCGGCCAAGATCTGAGCGCAGCCCTGGTTCGTAAAGCCCAGCCTGACGTTGGTGTGACAGGACGTGCAACCAAGGGCACATCGGGAGGGCGAGACGCCTTCTTGGCGGTCACCCAGGTCATGCGGGAGCCTCCATTGCGTGGCGGGTGATGAAGCGGCTCAGAAGTGGGATGGCGAAGGCGTAGCGGCCGTGGCGGTTGCGGTGCACCAAGCCTTGGTCGATCAAGGTGTTGAGCATCTGGTTGACGTGGCTGGGGCTGAAGTGTGGGCGTGGGCCGCGGCGGGACTCGGCGACGATTTCCGAGACGGAGAATTCCTGGTCGCTGCCCTCGAGGCGTGCGATGGTGCGGAGGAGGTCGCGTTGGCGGTCGGTGGCTCGGGACCAGCGGCCGGCGAAGAAATCGACGTCGAGTTTGCGTTCGATGTCTGCCACCGGCACCTTGGCCTCTTCGCCGTGGTCTAGGCGCTCAAGAAAGGCGTCGTACACCTCGCGGCAGATGAACTGGATGAAGTATGGGTAGCCGCCGGACATCTCGACTATGGCTTCGACTGACTCGTCATTCAGTCGCAGTGGGCAGCTTGCGTCCTCGATGGGCCGTAGGATCGCCTCGCGGCTGGCGACCGCATCAAGGCTTTCGAGGCGGGCGACCCGGAACATGCGCTCGGCATAGGTTCTGGCTGCGACCATCTTGGGGAGAATCGTTGGCAAGCCGGTCAAGGCGAGCATCAGGGGCAATCCCTGGCGTTGCAGGGACTGGAAGGCATCAAGCAGCAGGGCGAGGGGGTACTGGTCGTTTTCCGCTTGGTCACTCAAGGTTTGGGCTTCGTCGTAGGCGAAGATCAGACCCCGATGGCGGCCGGCATCGCGTAGGGCCTCCCACGCGAACTGCAAGGCGGCCTTGAGTTTGTCTAGCGACACACCCGGCGTGCTGTGGTAGATGGCCATCAGCGTTTCGTAGTCGAGGGGGCGTGAGGTCTCGGTGGCCTCGCTGCCGAACCCCACGCGAGTGTGCGAGCCGGCTGCGACAGAAAGCGTCGCGGTGATTGGGGCGAGGTCTGCACACATACGGGTCGCGAGGGACTCCTCAGTCATGCTCGCGGATTCGGTGAGATCGGCGCCAACCCACAGCCATCCGTGCTCGCTTGCCAATGGGCGCAGCGTTTCGAGGAGCACCGTCTTGCCGACGCCACGAAGCCCCGTGAGAACGAGGTTGTCGGTGACGACCTGTTGGCTCAGCAGGCTGATGAACTGGTCGCGCTCGGTGTCGCGCCCTGCCAAATAGGGCGGCTGATGGCCGGCACCCGGGCGGAAGGGGTTGATGAAGTCCACCATTGCCGCGCTCCTTAGGTGTAGTGCGGCCTAAATCATAACATTAGTTTGTGAGGTAATTTTATATTGGAGTCTGTCTAGATGTGATTTTCGGGTCACCTGCCATGCGGGACCACTGCCAGTGCGCGGTTTCCTACACCTCCACTGCCGGAATCGCGTTGCGTACCAAGTCATCCAAAAAGAGAATACCTAATGAATTGCTGAATCATGTGTTGAACAAAAAAAAGACTTCGACGCAGG
>VXPR01000284.1:2319-23775 GCA_009839405.1 Gammaproteobacteria bacterium | reverse complement strand
CGCCCCTGTCACTCCCCTTTCGAGCCAGCGCCGTTTTCTGCGGCGTAGCCTCCTAGCGCGGATTCAGTACCTCTGCACCCCCCCTCCGACAAGCGGCGAGGACGCCGTTTTTCGACTCCCCCGCAAGGGGGGAGTGACAGGAAGGCACGTGCACCCTCAACAGCGGTCGTGGCGTGCGGACTTGGGGGCAAGGGCATCGGTGCCCCCGCCCCTCCCTGCTGTCCGAGGACGTGACAGTAGAATGGCCGCCGTGTCGGAGAAAAGCGCGATTCCATGAACCTACAAGATGCTCTGCAGATGCTCGTCGCCGGCGAGCCGCTTGCCGAGGCCCAAGCCACCGCCGTCTTCGACCTCATCCTCACCGGCGAAGCCACGCCGGCCCAGATCGGCAGCATCCTCACCGCCCTTGCCACCCGCGGCGAAACCGCCGAAGAGATCGCCGGCGCCGCCACCGCCATGCGCGCCGTTTCCACCAAGGTGGAGGTGGACGTGCCGAACCTCGTGGACACGTGCGGCACCGGCGGCAGCGGCGGGGCGAAGCGCTTCAACATCTCCACCGCTGCGGCCTTCGTGGCCGCCGCCGCCGGCGCGCACGTGGCCAAGCACGGCAATCGCGGCATGACCAGCAAGAGCGGCAGCGCCGACGTACTCGAAGCCGCTGGCGTGCAGCTTGAACTCACGCCGGAGCAAGTGGGGCGTTGCATCTCGGAAGTGGGCGTCGGCTTCCTGTTCGCCGTGGCGCACCATCCCGCCATGCGCTTCGCCGGGCCGGTGCGGCGCGAACTCGGCTTTCGCACCATCTTCAACCTGCTCGGCCCCCTCACCAATCCCGCCGGCGCCAAGCGTCAGGTGATTGGCGTCTTCTCTGCCGAGTGGATGCAGCCGCTCGCCGAAGTGCTGCGCCTGCTCGGTGCCGAACACGTCCTCATCGTGCACTCCGACGGTCTCGACGAACTCTCGATCCACGCCCCGTCCACCATTGTCGAACTCCGGCAAGGCACCATCGAGACCCGTGAAATCGCCGCAAGCGACTTCGGCATCAACCAGCGTGCCACGGGCGACCTGGCCGCCAACTCCCCCGAAGAGAGCCTCGCCCTCGTGCGCGCGGCACTCACCGGCAGGAACGAAGCCGCTGCCGACATCGTGGCGCTCAACGCCGGTGCCGCCATCTATGCAGCGGGAGTCGCCACGAGCATGGCGAACGGCGTAACACTTGCCCAAGACCTCATCAGCACAGGGCTCGCGAACGAGCGACTCAAGGAACTGGTGGACGTGACCCAGGCGATGGTCGCATCGGCGTGACCTCCTCGACGACGCCGGACATCCTGCGCCGCATCCTCCAGCACAAGCGTGCAGAAGTGGATGCGCGCAAGGCCAACTGCCCGGTCGCCACCCTTCGTGCCAAGCTCGAGCAGCAACCGCCGCCCCGAGATTTCCGCCAGGCGCTGATCGACAAGGCCGCCGCGGGCTCGCCAGCCGTCATCGCCGAAATCAAGCGAGCCTCCCCCAGCGAAGGCGTGATCCGCGAGCACTTCAACCCACCTGCCATCGCACGCTCCTACGCAGAGGCCGGCGCGACCTGTCTATCCGTCCTCACCGACGAACGCTTCTTCCAAGGCCACGACGATTGCCTCCAGTCGGCCCGCGAAACCTCAGGCCTGCCGTCCCTGCGCAAGGACTTCATCGTCGATCGCTGGCAAGTCCACGAATCCCGCGCCTTGGGTGCAGACTGCGTGCTCCTCATCGCCGCGGCCCTCTCGGATGCGGAACTCACCGACTGCCATGCCCTCGCCACCGAGCTCGGCATGGATGCCTTGGTGGAAGTCCACGACCGTGCCGAACTTGACCGCGCCCTCGGCCTCGACGCGCCCCTGATCGGCATCAACAACCGCGACCTCAACACCTTCGAGACCCGCCTCGAAACCACCCTGGAACTCCGCCCGCACGTGCCGCCTCACGTCACCCTCGTGACCGAAAGCGGCATTCACAGCCGAGACGACATCGCCCTCATGCGCAGAGCCGAAGTCCACGCCTTCCTGGTTGGCACCGCCTTCATGCGCGAGGACGACCCCGGCCGAGCCCTTTCACGCCTCTTCGGCGACTAACCCAAGCCACACCGGAGCCAACATGAAAGTCCTCGTCATCGGCGCCAACGGCAACACCGCCACGCGCCTCGTCCGCCGCCTCGCCCAAGGCGCCCACGATCCCATCGCCATGATCCGCCACCCCGGCCAGCGCCCGAAGTTCGACGACCTCGGCGTGCCCACGGTCCTCGCCGACCTCGAGTACCCCATCGACCACGCCGTGGCCGGCTGCGATGCCGTGATCTTCGCCGCCGGCTCTGGCGGCCACACCGGCAAGGACAAGACCGTGCTGGTGGATCAACTCGGCGCCATCCGCTCGATGGTGGCCGCGCAGGTGGCTGGCGTGGGGCGCTACATCATGCTGAGTTCCATCGGCAACGACATCCACAGCACCTCACCCATCGCCCACTACCACAAGGCCAAGGCCCACGCCGACAACCACCTCATGGAAACCGACCTCGACTACACCATCGTCTGCCCCGGCGGCCTAACCGACGACGAAGGCACAGGCAAAGTGGCGATCTCGCCAGACCTCCACGGCCGCGGCCTGACCTCCCGCGAAAACCTCGCAGAGGCCCTTGCCCTGTGCCTGGACCACGAAAACACCATCGGCAAGCGCTTCAGCCTGCTCGACGGCGATGTTGGCGTTAAGGAGGCGTTGGCCGCCCTCTAGCTGCGGCGGTTTCCGGGTTCGCCGCCATGTCGGCCCCCGGGGGCGGGGGGCTTGATCCAGACGTTGGGCTTGGCGTGGAAGCAAGACGCCCTGTACCTCGCTCGAGGAACGCTCCTGCTACAAACATGGTCAACGTACGGTCTGGCTTTCGGTCAAGCGCCCAAGGATTTGGCGAAATGCTCGGCGCGTTGGGCAACGTGGGTGGCAGTGGGCGCAAATCGTGGTTCCTGGGCGGCGACCGAGGCGATTTGGCCGCGAATGGTGGCTACGAGCTCGCGAACACTCTGAATCGCCAAGGGTCGCGCCAGCCCAGCGTCCGTTGCCATGCGTTCCAGGTCCGCTGTCGAGACGCGCATCGAGTCGGTCTGGCGACCGATCCGCATTGCCATGCGTGTGCTCAGGTTCGGAAACACAGCGGTGCAAACCAGATCGTATAGCGGCGCAAAGCGCACCTGACCCTGCTCGCGCAACAGGGCGAAGTTTTTCCCGTGGGCATCGTGATTGCCAATGATGAGATTGAAGGTGACGGCATTGAGGAGCGCTGTCAGGTCCAAGACCGGCGCGCTTGATGCCTGGCGCAGCAGGGCGAAGCATTGCCTTAGGCTTGGGCCGCCGTCAGCTTGATACTTCCTGTCGGTGCGAACGCCTAGCGCTTGGCAGAAATCCTCCTGATGAGTGCGCTTGACACGGCCGTCTTCGGTCCTCGCGCGGTCGAACCGCTGGACGAGCAAATAGTCGATGCCGCCGACATTGCCAACGCGGCATTGTGCGGTCGGCAGTCCGGAGGCGACGGCAAGCAACAGGCAGAACGCCTCGTTAAACACCAAGCCCTCGTAGCCGGCAATGGCGGGCTTGATGATGTGCGTGCTGGCCGCGGCACCAAGCGGAAGAAAAAAGTCGTCGCCTTCGAGCCGCACCGCGAGCTTGTCCTGCGCCCCGGCGAGGGAAAGCCGCAATCCGTCGGTTCCCACAAGCAGCGGGCGTCGCGGAAGTTCGGCAAGCGCTGCCGCCAGATCCTTCTCGGCGAGTGGCAGCAAGCGCTCGTCCTGTGCGTCCGTTTCCTCTGCCGGGCGAAGCAAGACCGCGCCGGCGCACTCGTCGCCGATGCGTTCGAGAAGCGCGAAGTCGTTGCGCTCGCTGATGTGGAAAAAGCGTGCGATCAGGCGACGATTGTCCGCTTCGGGCAGGAGGCCGCCGAAGAAGGGTTCGCATTCACCTTGCGAGAAGGGCTTCGCTTGCAGCGGCAGCGAGTGGGAAAGTGGCACGGCTTGGGTGCTGTCAAGCCAGTGCTCGAGATACTCGAACGTCATCCGCCCGTTGTTGCGCAGGACGAGCCGTCCGACCAGGTCGCCGTGGAGGCAAACGTCGAGCGTTCGCATGCGGTTTAGGCACCTTCGCCGATGGAGGGTGGGTTGAGCACGACATCCACTCCCAAGGCGTGCAGCACGGCCAGGACCCTTTCGAGCTGGCAGGTGGGCTTGCCCTGCTCCAGTTCAATGACGAAGCGCAGGCCAGTGCCAGCGGTCATTGCCAACTGGCGTTGGGTGACGCCAAGGCTGCGTCGGACCTCCCTGACGGTGCGGCCTATCGATTGCGCCGATACGGTCATGGCATCCTCCGAACGGCGAGACATGTCTGTGTTCCTGTACGGGAACATACCGTGTGGAACGCGGCAAAGGCAAGGTAAAGTTCCCGTACGGGAAGGTTGACAAGCCTCGGGGTCGAACTGTTGCCGCGCGGGAAGCACTCCTGCGGGCTGCTGCACCGCGCTAAGCAAGAACCGGCCTTTTGGGAGACATCTCGCCGCCTGCACGAGGTGCCTGAATCAGGGCACCGCCGCCCGCACGGGGATGAACCGGGTGTGGCCGAGAGGCCTGTTGATCAGAGACTCCCCAGGACGAAGAACACCAAGGCGAAGCAGATGGGGAGGAGGGCGGCTATGTAGGCGAAGACGTTGAGGATGTCGTTTTGGGTGGCGTCGGGGTTGAGGTTCAGGCGGGCGCCGATGAGGAGCCATAGGCCGCCGCCCAGGATCACGGCGCTGCCAAGGGAGAGCACCAGCGCCGGCATGGTCAGGGGCGCATCATGAAGGTGGTGGGGCCGGTGAGTTCCTCTAGTTGCGGCTGAATCCAGTCCACCCAACGGCAAAGCATGGGGCGGGTCTCGCGCGGGTCGATGAGCTCGTGGACGGCGAAGGACTCGGCGCGCGGAAACGGCGACCTTGCCTGTCGCAGTTGCTCCTCGATTTCGCGGCGCTTTTCGTCGGGGTTTTCCGCAGCCGCGATCTCCCGGTGGAACGCCACCGCGACTCCGCCTTCGAGCGGCAAGGCGCCGGACTCCACCGAGGGCCAAGCGAGCACGTAGGCGTTGGGGCCGTAGTGGGCCGCGGTGGCGACGCCGAAGCCCTTGTGGATCTGGATCGAGGCCCACGGCACGGTCGCCTGCGCCGCCGCGCAGACTGCCGCCATGCCGTAGCGGATGGTGCCGTTGCGTTCCGCCTCGGGGCCGATCATGAACCCCGGCTGATCGACGAAGTTGACGATGGGCAGGTGGAAGGTGTCGCACATTTCCACGAAGCGGCGGTATTTCTGCCCTGCCTCTGCGGTCATGGCGCCGGCATAGTGGCGGCAGTCGTTTGCGAGCACGCCCACCGGCTGGCCGTTCAGCCGTGCGAGCGCCGCCATCTGGCTCGGGCCGTATTCGCGCCCCATCTCGAACACGGAGTCCTCGTCCATCACCATGCGAACGATCTCGCGCACGTCGAACGGTGCGTTGGAGTCGCGCGGGATGGCGGTGAGGAGTTCTTCCTCCATGCGTTCCGGATCGTCGGCGCATTCGATGCGGGGCGCGCGTTGGTGGACGTTGGTGGGAAGGTAGCTCAGGAACTGTCGGGTCTGGCGGAAGGCGTCGTGTTCGTCTTCGGCGATGTTGTCGACGATGCCGCTCTTGCAGTGGATGTGGGCGCCGCCGAGTTCGTCCTTGGTGAGGCTCACCCCGAGCGCCCGTTCCACCAGCTTCGGGCCGCCGATCATCACTTGCGCCGTTTGCCGCGCCATGACGGCGAAGTGCGCGGCCACCATGCGACCGGCGGGGAAGCCGGCCACGGCGCCACCGGCGGTGGAGACCACGGGAACCTGACCCATGGCGTCGGCGATGATGCGAAAACGGGGAGCGCTGAACACCGGCTCGCCGACCGTGCCGCCCTTGCGTCCGCCGCCACCCTTGACGCTGCCGCCGCCGCCTTCGAGACAGCGCACCAAGGGCACCTTGAACTGCACGGCCATGTGTTCGGCATAAACGCTCTTGCGCAGCCCCGCGCCATTCGGCGAACCGCCCTTCAAGGTGAAGTCCTCGCCTCCGACCACCACCCGGCGACCCTCGATGCGGCCGAAGCCGACTACGTAGTTGGCGGGCACGTAGCCGGTGAGATTGTCGTCCTCGTCGTAGTCTGGAATGGCGGTAGCGAGGCCCTGCTCCTGGAACGAACCCTCATCCACGAGCGCCTCGATGCGCTCGCGGATCGTCAGCCGGCCGCTGGCGTGCTGGCGGGCAATACCGTCCTTGCCCCCCTGCACCTGCGCCAGCTTGCGGCGGCGCTCGATTTCCTTGACTTCCGGTTCCCAACTCATCGCGACGCTCTTTGCCGTGATCTAGGAGCTTGCGCCGTAGGAATGGCGCGATAGCGTCATTCTACGGTGCAAGGTCATAGATAGGTGGGCGCTGGGGCCAGACGCCGAGCCAGCGAGGCGTATGGCGGCGCTGCCTGGCTTCGGGCACCGTCAGGCGGTCTCGATGACCGCGACCACCTGATCCTCCTCCACCGAGTCTTCCGGCGCCACCAGGAGTTCCGCCACCTTGCCGGCCTCTGGTGCCTCCACCGGGATTTCCATCTTCATGGACTCCAGGATGATGAGCACATCGCCTTCCCGCACCGCGTCGCCAGCGGCAACCTCCACCTTCCAGACGTTGCCCGTGACCTCACTCTCGATCTGCACTCGCGCCATGAACCACCCCTTTGTCGCGAACTCTTCATGCCCACACGCACGAAACTGGCGAAGCCCTGCGCGTTGGTCGAAACGCGCCTTTATAGCAGAAGCGGTGCGCCGGCCGGTCGTGGCCCCGCCTTGAGACGCGCTTCGAGCCAGCCGGTGTGGACCTTACCGGCGAGAAAGTCGGGGTGGCGCAGGATGGCTTGCAGCAGGTCGCGGTTGGTGTCAACGCCGCGAATCTCGAATGCCTTGACGCCAACGAGCGTTCGGCCGATGGCGAACTCACGGGTGGCGCCGGTGCCGATGACCTTGGCGAGAAGGGGGTCGTAGTAGGGCGTCATCGCCTGGCCTTCGGCGTAGCCCGCTTCCACGCGGACCCCGGTGAGGCGGGGTGGCCGATAGGTGGAAAGCGTTCCCGTGGATGGCAGCATGCGCCGCGAGTCCTCGGCGTAGATGCGCGCTTGGACGGCGAATCGGTTGGACCCTTGCGGCGCGCGCTCTGGCGGCAGCACCTCGTCCAGTCGTTCCCCGGCGGCGAGGCGAATCTGCAACTGCACAAGATCAAGGCCCGTGACTTCCTCCGTCACGCCGTGCTCCACCTGAAGCCTCGTGTTGACCTCAAGAAACGCGAATCGCCTCTTGGCCAGCAGTGTTTCCACAGTCCCCAGACTCGCGTAGCCCATTGCTTCGAGTGCGGCGACCGCACGCTCGCCGATGTCGGCAAGGTGGCCGGGTTGAACTCCGGGTGCCGGTGCCTCCTCGATCACCTTTTGGTGACGCCGTTGCACCGAGCATTCGCGTTCGCCGACGCAGCGCACGCGTTCGCCGTCGCCGAGCATTTGCAGCTCGATGTGGCGAGGGTTTGGCAGCAGTGCTTCGAGGTACACGGCGGCGTTGCCGAATGCGCCTTGGGCGAGGGCCTTGGCGCTGGCGAAGGCGGCGACTAGTTCGGCCTCGCTCCGGGCAACGCGCATTCCGATGCCGCCCCCGCCTGCCGCCGGCTTCAGCATCACGGGCCAGCCAATGCGTCGCGCTGCGGCCGAGAGGGCGCGTTCGTCCTCGATCAATTCAGACCCCGGTGCGACTGGAAAGCCCGCTTGCTCCATGTGTCTGCGGGCACCTGTTTTCTCGCCGAATGTGCGGATCGCGCCGGGCCCAGGGCCGATGAAGGCGATGCCGGCATCGGCGACGCGACTAGCGAAGTCGGGGTTCTCCGCGAGGAAGCCATAGCCAGGGTGCAATGCGTCGGCACCTGCCGTCTTCGCGGCGGCGATGACGCGCTCGATGTTGACGTAGGTGTCGGCCGCACGGAAGCCGGGCAGGCGAGCGCTGGCGGTGGCTTCGGCGACATGCGGCGCGTCGCGGTCGAGGTCTGAGTACGCTGCCACGCTCTCGACGCCGAGTTCCGAACAGGCCCGCACGATGCGGCGGGCCACGACGCCGCGATTGGCGATGAACACGCGCCTGAACATGCTCAATCCGCTTTGACGCTGGCTTGTTCGAGCTCGCGCCATGCTTCGGCGAAGCCGCCGAGGCCGCGCGCGCTGGTGCGCGGCGTCGTGATGCCTGCCGCCACTGCACACTCGACGGCGCGACGCACCGACCGGATGTCCTCGGCGCAAAGCGTCACTTCGAACATGTCGGTATCGGTGCCTCCCCGGTGGTCTTTGGGCTTCGGCAAGGGATCAGCCAGCGTTGCCAGCAAGCGCCGGCGCAGCGTCGGTTCGACGAGGGCTGCGGTTTCGATGAGCATCCAGCGCGAGAGAACTTCGGGACGGTCGCACGCCGCCTTGTAGCTAGCCCAGTCCGTGGCCATGGCGGCTTCAGTGATGGAAGAGGCGCAGACCGGTGTGCGCCATGGCGATGTCGTGATCTTGGCAGGCTTGCTCGACTTCGGCGTCGCGAGCGGAGCCACCCGGCTGGGCGATGAAACGCACGCCGTGGCGAGCGGCATGGTCCACGTTGTCGCGGAAGGGCAGGAAGCCGTCGCTGGCAAGCGAGACGCCGTCGAGTTCTGCAAGCCAAGCGCTGCGTTCACGAGCGGTAAGCGGCGCCGCCGGTTTGCCGAGCGCAGCGGCGAATGTCGCGCTTTCGTCGGGCGTCATGTCGTCGTCGATGAAACGCACGCGCCAGTTGATGCGTTCCTGGCGGCGCACGCCACTCCGAAAAGCAAGGCCGAGCACCTTCGGATGCCTTCCCAAATGCCACGCGTCGGCCTTGGCCCCGGCCAGGCGCGTGCAGTCCACGCGAGACTGCTGCCCGGCGCCGATGCCGATCATCTGGCCGCCCAGGGCATAGCCCACCGAGTTCGACTGCGTGTACTTGAGCGTGATGAGCGCGAGCATCAGGTCGCACTTGGCTTCGCCGGTGAGTTCGCCGCACACCACATCGGCCAGATCGCGCACGCTGACCGGGCGGTTGTTGCGCTCCTGCGTCAACGCGACGCCAAACACTTCCCGCGTCTCCCGCTCCGGTGGCGCATAGTCCGCGTTGGCCTCGATGACGAGGAACGAGCCGCCCTTCTTGGCCGCGAGGGTCGCGAGTGCCCCCTGCTCGAAGCCTGGTGCGATCACGCCATCGCTGACGACGCCCTTGAGGTAGTTGGCCGTGGCGTTGTCCACGGGATCGGAAAGCCCGACGAAGTCGCCAAAGGACGATTTCGGATCGGCGCCTCGGGCGCGCACATAGGCGGTGGCGAGTGGGGAAAGCTCGCGCTCTCCCACCTCGTAGGCGCGACGCAAGTCGGCGCCGAGTTCCACCGCCGCCGCGGCTCCCGCCGGTGAGAGGTGCTTGAACGAGGCGGCGGCGGGCAAATCCAAGGCATCGCGCAGTTCGCGCACCAGTTGCCAGGCGTTGAGCGCGTCGAGCATGTTGATCATGGACGGCGCACCGGCGAGCACGCGCACGGCATCCGTGGCGGCGAACGCGGCCTGGCCCTGATGCGGGTTGCAGCCGTAGCGGAGCTTCACGTGTGCCTCTGCGCAGTCAACCGAGATCGAGCGCGTGCCCCGTGAGCCGTTCATAGGCTTCGAGATAGCGCGCCATGGTGTCTTCGAGCACCTGTGCCGGCAGTTCGGGGCCCGGCGGTGTCTTGTCCCAGCCCCCGGCGGCAACCACGGTCTCCAGATAGTTGCGCACGTATTGCTTGTCGAAGCTCGGCTGCTCGCCGCCCGGCGCCCACTCGTCGAGCGGCCAAAAGCGGGAGCTGTCCGGGGTGAAGATCTCGTCGATGAGCAGGGGGGCGTCGGCGCCGTCCACGGTGCCGAACTCGAACTTGGTGTCGGCCAGGATGATGCCGCGCTCCAAGGCGTGCTCCCGTGCTCGCGAATAAAGTGAAAGCGTCGTGTCGCCCAGCCAGCGCATGGTGTCGTTGCCGACGATGGCGGCGCCTTCCTCGAAGCTGATGTTCTCGTCGTGGCCTGTGTCCGCCTTGGTGGAGGGCGTGAAAATCGGTTCTTCGAGACGGTCGCCGTTGTCGAGGCTCTTCGGCAGTTCGATGCCGCAAACGGAGCCGGACCGCTGATAGTCCTTCCAGCCGCTGCCGGCGAGATAGCCCCGGGCTATGCACTCCACGGGCAGCACTTCCGTTTTGCGGCAAAGCGTGACGCGTCCGGCGAGTTCGCGACGCTCATCGTCGCTTAATCCCGGAATGTCGGCGACATCCGTGGAGATGAGGTGGTGCGGCACCTCGTCGCCAAAGTGGTCGAACCAGAAGCGGGAGATCTGCGTCAGCACCACGCCCTTGCCGGGCAGGCCGTTGGCCATCACCACGTCGAAGGCGCTGATGCGGTCGGTGGCGATGATGAGAAGCGCTTCGTCGCCGTTCGGCATCGTCACGTCGTAAAGGTCGCGCACCTTGCCGGAGCGCTTGTTGGGTAGGGACAGGTTCGTGTCCATCACTAGGGTGGGCAAGGGAATCCTCCGTGTGTTTCGCTAACTTGGAACCGTTGCGGCCCGCGGTCAGTAGGCGCTCGCGCCGCCGTCTGCCTTGTAGATGGAGCCGGTGACGAAGGCCGCGTCGTCACTGGCGAGGAACAGCATCACCTTGGCGATGTCCTCCGGCTCCGCATAGCGGCCGAGCGGCACAGTGCCGCGGATGCGTTCGCGCGCCGCCTCCGGGTCATCGGGCGACATGCCGGCCTCGAGGCTGCGCATCATGCGCGTTTCGACCGGGGACGGATTGACGGTGTTGACGCGGATGTTCATGGGTGCGCACTCCCGCGCCGCCGCTCGCATGAGGCCGATCACCGCGTGCTTGCTGGTTCCATACGGGGCAATGCCAGGTGTGCCGGACAGACCCGCGACGCTGGAGGTGACGACGATGCTGCCGCCGCCACGCTTCGCCATCGCCGGAATCGCATGCTTGATGCCGAGCCAGACGCCCTTGACGTTCACTGCAATGACGCGGTCGAAGTCCTCTTCCCGGGTCTCGACGATGGGCGCCACCGCGCCCTCGATGCCGGCATTGGCGAGAAACGCATCAACGCCGCCATAGCGCTCCTCGGCGGTGGCGAACATGCGCTCGTTGTCGTCCGCTTGCGTCACGTCGGCAACGCAGTAGCTCACCCGATTGCTGCCGATGTCCCGCACCGTGCGCTCGAGCGCATCCTCGGAGAGATCGACGATGAGGACGTTGGCCCCCTCGGCGGCAAAGAGGCGCGCGGCGCCAGAGCCAATGCCCCCTGCGCCGCCGGTGATGACGGCGGTCTTGTCAGCTAGTCTGTCCAAGGTCTTTCTCCGTTCAGGGGCACGCGCTGGTGCTGAGTAGTCTTTGGTGGCTTTGCCGGAACTGGGCGTGGTTGGATGTGGAGTACACCCGACCGTCACGTACAAGACTACGGTTCTTGAAGTCCTTGTGCAGGGCCTGGTCATTGGAAAAGAGGAGCCTCGCGCCGCCGAGCTGAGCGATAGCGATGACGTGACTGTCGTTGGACTCGCAGGCTTCGGATCGCTCGAGCTCGTGCGCACGAGCGGCGACCTGGTCGTCGGGCAAAACCACGACCCGACCCCGGCGCGCGGCATCTACACGCCAAAGCCGGAAGGACTCGTTGGCATCCAGTTCCACGCGCAGTTGCCCCCCCACGATAAGCTTCCCTCCTCGGTTGACCCAATCGAAAAACCGGCGTCCGGGTTCGGTCCGCCTCGCGCCAAACGACTCGTGCACCACGTCGTTGTCGATGATTGCGCACATCCGGCTTACAGCTTCAGGTAGCGGTTGGTCTCTTCCATGAAGAACTGGCGGTAGCCCGGTGGAGCACCCAGGATATTGCCCTCCCCGTCTATCCGGAGCGAGTGGATGCGCACGTCGAGGTTGCCGCGCTCGAAGTAGAGGATCGACACGTCCTCAGGCTTCAGCTTCGTTTTTTCGTCGCGCACGTCCATGCGGATGCGGTCCATCAGGTGGTCGCTGTGCGTCTCCACTAGTAGCTGGCGACCACTCGCGGCAAGTTCGCAAAAAAGACTGCCCAGCGCCGCCTGCGCACTGGGATGCAGGTGGACTTCAGGTTGTTGGAGCAGGAAGGTTCGTGCTGGCGATGGCCCATTGGGCATGGCGCGAAAGATCTCCGTGAGCAGGGGCAGGGCCTGACTTACACCGTACCCGACGTCAATCAGATTGCGGAACGGTCCTTTCGTCCCGCTGGCAGCATGCTTTCGCACCTGCAACTGGAATGGTTCGGTCTCCCGCTTGCCGAGCGCCCGCACCCTGATCTCATCGAAGAGTCCTGCCTGCTGGCCGAACGACTCGAGCGCGCGCTTCAGGCTTTCCCAGTTCTTGGTCCTGCGAAAGAAGACATCGGCGAGGAGCATCGGTACGTAGCTTCCTTCCGCATCTTCATTGACCGGTGCAGGATCGTAGGTCCTGCGCGGTCGGGAGCGAACTGGTGCCGATGCGTACACGCGCGCGTCCTCGCCGATTGGAAGTCGCGCCATCACGAGGTGTTGTAGTTCCTTCGTCAGCTTGTCGGGGACCAGATCATTGTGGCCCTGTGGGACGGCATCGCCTTGCAGACGCATGAAGCTGTAGAAACGTGGCCAGACATACTCGTCTGAGTCGCGTACTTCATTGCCGGAACTGCGCCCCCTATAGTCACACCGCCACGCCTTGCCGTTGCCGCCGAAGTCGAGGCGCCCCGATGCTGGCCGCTCGGTCAGCCACGCTCGGTCCGTTATCAGGCTCAGCTCCTCGAGTGCCGGCGCGGACCCGCGCGGAGCGAAAGTGGTTTCGAGACGATAGTCCTGCGAGGCCCGCCGGCCGCGCCTTTCCTTGGCGACGTGACCGGCACGAAAGCTGGGCGCTCGCCCCCCACGCCCACCCCGAAAGTGCGCCACCTCGTCGAAGCTGCCGAGGTCGTATGGGGCTTTCTTGAAGTCGGGCCGCCGACCTTGGTCTATGTCGTGGAGCGCCCGCACCATCGCCAGAAACGATGTCTTGCCGGTACTGTTTTCCCCCACAAGGAGAGTGAGGGGTGCGAGCCGTGCCGTCTGCCGCTCTCGGAAGCAACGGTAGTTCTCCACCCACAGTTCGTGGACCGTCACGTTTCCGCTTCCTCGAAGGCTCGCCTGAAGTCCTCGATCAAGTCTTCCGTTTCTTCGATGCCGACCGAAATCCGAATCAGGGAGTCGGCGATACCCATGCTGGCGCGGCGTTCCGGGCCCATTTCATGGTAGATCGTGTGCGCGACGGGGATCGCCAGGGTGCGGTTGTCGCCGAGGTTGCTCGACTTCACCACGATTTTCAGGCGGTTGAGGTAGGGGAACGGCTCGATGCCATCGGCGAGTTCAAAGCTGAACAGGGCACCCGGACGGCGGAACAGTGCCTTGGCGCGGTCGTGTTCCGGATGCGTGGGCAGGCCCGGATAGAAGACCTTGGCGACCCTTGGGTGTCCCGCCAGGTAGTCGGCCAACGCCGCCGCGCTCGCGCATTGGCGTTCCATGCGCAGCGCCAGGGTTTCCGCGCCGACGCCTAGGTGGTGGGCCGCTTCGGCGCCTATGGCGGCGCCGAAGTCGCGTAGGCCTTTCTTGCGAATCTGCGTGATGCCCCACTTGGCGGGTTCGCCCTTGCGGTAGGTGTCGTAGATGTTGTCGAAGGCGCTCCAGTCGAAGCGGCCGGTCTCGGTTATCGAACCGCCCAGGGCGTTGCCGTGGCCGCCGACGTACTTGGTGAGGCTCGTGACGATCAGCGAGGCGTCCACGGTGCGTGGCTGGAAGAGGTAGGGCGAGGTCATGGTGTTGTCGACGACGTACACCAGGGCGTGCTCCCGGCACAGGGCGCCGATGCCGGCGAGGTCGCTCACCTGGGTTACCGGGTTGGCGATGGTCTCGACGAAGACGAGCTTGGTTTCGGGGCGGATTGCCTCGGCCACCGCGTCGGTTTGCGTCGCATCGACGAAAGTCACTTCGACGCCATGCGCGGCGAAGCTCTGGAACAGGCTGTTGGTATTGCCGAACAGGAAGGAGCTCGAGACGAAATGGTCTCCTCGCCGCAGCAAGGCGAACAGCAGCGTGCCGATGGCGCCCATGCCGGTGCCGAAGCACACCGTGGCGACGCCGTTCTCCATGCGCGTGATCTTGTCTTCGAGCGCGGAGACCGTGGGGTTCACCTGGCGACCGTAGGAATAGCCGCTGCTCTTGCCCTGGAACACGTCCGCGAGGTCCTGCACATCGTCGTAGCCGTAGGCGACGGTGGCGTGGATGGGTTTTTGCAGCGAGCCGTGCTCAATGGGACTCGAACGGTCCGAATGCACGACGCTGGTTGTGAATCCGCGCATGGCTCGGCGGCGCTGGCGGCCATCAAGGAACAAGCGCGAAATATACCGTAGCCGAACGGCGTGGCGGAGCCTCCTCCTGACTGTCCTCGTTCAAGAGGGCTGTGGCAGCGGAAACAGCGGGAACGCGCGGCAGAGTGCAGAAAGCGCCAGCACGTGGCGGATGCGACCGGCCGCCACGTCTGCACGGATTTCGTCCAAGGTCATGAGGCACACGCGAATGGCCTCGCCCTCGCCGGGCGTCGGTTCGGCGATGCGCTCGACGTCCCTGGCGAGGAAGTGGTGGCAGAGGTGCGGGTGGATTGCCGGGTTCGGTTCCACGGCACCCAGGGAAGACCATTCGCCACCACCGTAACCGGTCTCCTCGAGCAGCTCGCGCCGGGCGGCCTCGAGCGGAGTCTCGCCCGGATCGACCATGCCGCCGGCCGTCTCTACCGTGCATTCGCCGATGCCGAAGCGGAACTGCTTGACCATTACGGAGAGGCCGTCCGGCGTCAACGCGACGATGTTGATCCAGTCCACAGACTCGAGCACCAACCGCTTGAGCAGCGGTTCGCCGCTGGGGTGGCGCATCCAGTCGTGCCGCACGCTGAGGATGCGCAAGTCCGGGCCCGGTTCCGATCGCTCGCGTTGCCAAATCAAGTCTTCGTCTGCCACCGATTTTCCCCTCTTCAGTAGCCGGTGAGTTCCATGTAGCCGGAACCGAGCCGGTGACCGTGTTCGTCCTCGACCCAAACCAAGCCTTCCCAATAGCGCACGAACGTCTCCATCACTTGATCGCTCAAGGCCGCGGTGATGAAGAAGCGTTCGTCGGCAATCGTCAGCTCCCATCGCACCGGCCAGCCGCGCCACGCTTGCGTCGAAGCTAAGCGCACTTTGGCGGGATCGAGACGTGTTGCGTCGCCGCCGGGGTCGATTGCGGTGGCGGCGTTGTAGGCATCCTGCCCGCCATCGCGGCGGCGCAATTGATAGAGCATGAAGTCGCGGCCATCGTCGAGGTGCAGCGCAAACCAATCCCAGCCAGCATATTCGGACGCCAGCACGCTGGTGCTCCACTCCCGGTCCAGCCAGCCGCGGCCCGTGACCTGGTGGCGTCCGCCGGCCACGCGCACGGTGCCGGAGACGGCAAGGCGCGGCACCGAGTAGTAGTAGGACGCATTCGCGGGGCCCTTGGCGGAAAACCCGGCATCGCCTTGCAGAACGATGGGCTTGGTCTGCTCGAGGCGCAGATTGAGCGCAATCTCGCTGTCCTCGGCTTGCAACGTCATGGGCAGAAAAGCCGTCGAGACCGATGCCAGCCGCCAGCCTTCGATCCAGGCGGCAAACGATGCCGTGGACGGCGGCGCTGGCGCCGCTGGGACGTTGGGCACATGGCTGACGCCAGCGAGCCGTGGATGCCCTCGCACCAGACGTTCCGCTTGATGATGGATACCCGCTTCGACGTCGGTGACGGCGACGTGGCCCATGAACACTTGGGCGGTGCGCCAAGGCCCGCGGCCGCTGTGGGGCAAGAGCCCCTGCCGGAAGAGCGTAAACTGCGCGCCGAAATCACGACCCTGATCGTCGCGCAGCGCGGCAGTGAAATACCACCACTCGCTGCGGAAGTCCGGATGGGCACCGTGGTCCCGCGGGAACTCGATGCTGGCGGGCGCGGTCGCTCGGCGGAAGCCGTCCGAATCTTCACCGCCTAGCACGGTGCGCAGGCGCCCGCCCTCGGCAGCCGGTTCCGTGCACCCCGTGAGCGCAAGGGCCAGCACAAGCAGCGCTAGGAAGCTGCGCCGTAGACGGCGCTGGCGCGAAAGGGGAGTGACAGGAGGGACTTCGTTCGGAGATTGTGGCGTACGGACGTTGGGTCGGCGGCCCCCCCTCCGAGAAAAGCGGGGACGCTTTTCTCGACTCCCCCGCGAGGGGGGAGTGACAGGAAGGCCCTCGCACCCCCAACAACGGTCCTGGCGCTAGCGCGGCGTTGCCGACGTTTCCCGGGCGACTACTCATCGGCTGGCGCGGGGCTGCGGAACGCGGATCGCCAGCTCGGCAGCGCGCCGGCCGCGAGCGCCGCCAGCATCCCCCAAGCGAGCGGGGCCAGCGTTGCGCCGAGGTCGGGATAGAGGTCGATGGTCCAGCCGAAGGCGGCTGGGCTGACGAAGGCGCAGAGCACCCATGCGGTCGCGTAGCCGAGCGGAATGGCGGCCACCGTGGCGACCGCGCCCAGCACGGCGCACTGCGTCAGCGCCATGCGCCACATCGTGGGCCGCGGCATTCCCATGGCGTGGAGCAGGCGGAACTCCGGGCCACGTCGCGTCTGTAACGCGGTCAACACGCCATACAGCCCCACGGCCGCCACTACCAACGCCAGCACGGCAAGTCCGGTGGCGACGGCGAATGACGCGTCGAATACATCCTCTGCCAAAACGCGAAGCTGCCCTTGGTCCTGCACACGGCTGCCCGGCCACCGTTCCCGCACCTCGCTGGCGATGGCGACTGCCTCCCCGCCAGATGTGCGAACGAACAGGCGGTCCCGCCCAATCGACACGCCTTGGAAGACTGTCGCCAAGGTCTCCGGCGCGATGACCCGAGGCGTCGGCGCACCAAAGTCGCGGAACACATGCGCGATCTCGACGGGCCGAGTGTGGCCGCCGGCGCCGAGGCGCAACGTGTCTCCCGCGGCGACGCCAAGCCGCCGCGCACCGAGCTCGTTCACCATCACCCGTTCACTGAGGCCGATCCCCAGCCCGTAGCGCTGAGCCTCCTCGGCATCGATGCGCGCAAAGGTCACGTCTACCGCGCCCCGGTCCGTGCGCGCCCGCATTGCACCGGGGCGTCGCACGTCCAAGCCCCGCTCGTGGAGCCAGGACAGGTCTGCGTCTTCCGGCACTCCGGCTACGTAGATGCCGGACTGAAGCCGTTGATCGAGCATCGTGAGGAAGTCGCGGCGCAGGCTTTCCACCATCACCCCCATGCCGATCGCTGCTGCCGTGGCGACGGACAACGCGCCGAGGGCAAAGCCGATTTCGCCAGCATTTGCGCCGGCGGCGCGCAAGCTGAGCCGCAGCGAAGTCCGCTTGGGCGAAAAAGAACGCGGTCCGACAGCGAAGACCGTCACCGGCAGCACCGTCAGCATGTGCGCGATGCACAGCGTCAGCAGGGCGGCGAAGGCCGCGAGCAGGCTGCCCCCCGCCAGCAACGCGGCTGAGGCGGCAAGGGCAATGGCAGCGCCGCTCGCCGACAGCCAACGCCGCATGGGCCTTGCGGGGGCGGCGCGGACGCCGATGCGCCGAACGGCCGCCAAGGCGGCGAACATCGCCACAAGTACGCCGGTGCCGAACGCCTTGCCGATCACCCAAGCATCCACTGTGCCCTCGCCGAGTGTCGGCTGCAGGGGCGACAGTGGTGCCGACAGCTCTGCGGACAGCAAGACGCCGGCAACGAGCCCGATGCCCGCAGCCATCGTCCCAACCACGGCGGACTCGCCAAAATGCAGGGCGGCGAGCACGCGTCTGGACACGCCAAGCGCCAGCAGGCGTTGCATCTCCCGCTCCCGACGCGCAACGTTGGCAATGCCGAGTTCCGCCGCCAGGAATCCTGCCACCAACAGCGCCAGCGCACCCAAAGCACCCAGATTGAACACCACCGCGTCGGCGTAGCGGCCGACTCCTTGCCAGTTCGCCGCCGGCGTGACAACGAAGCCGTCGATGCGTGGGCCGGGTGGTGGATCGAGGGCGGCGGACAGGCCCGGCAACAACGCTTCGAGCCATTGCATGGGCAATCTCACGCCTGTCGGCGGAGCTTCGGTTCGCAGCCACACGGCGTCGAGTTGGCCGGGGCGTTCGAGCAATCGCCACGCGGTAGGCAGGTCCGCAAGCAGCACGTCGCCGTCCGCCAGGGCGACCAGAGACGTGTCAGGCGGAGTGTCGCCATGCGCCAAAGCTGCCTGCACCACACGCTCGCTGGTCGCCAGCACATCTTCGATCAGGAAGCGTTGGAGCGCGACCGGCATGGGGGCGGGCGCGCCGTTCGTGGAGGTCCCCAGCGCCCGGTCGGAATGGCCGATGTCGGCGAGCGGTTCGATGCCGACAAGGCGACGAAACTCGCCGCCAAGGCGAACGGTTCCTTCCACCACCGGCAAGAGGCCTGCCAGCTCCGGCCATTCTCCGTTGCGCCAACGCGCGCGCAGCTTGAAGTAGCGCTCCTCGGTGAGATTGGCTCGCGTCGCTACATGGCTGTAGCCGGCAAGGGCCTGCGTGTCGCGTACCGAATCGGCCAGGGTTTGCCCCGTCAGGTGCACCGTGACCACGGAGGCGACTGCGAGAGCGATGCCGAGGCCTGTGACGGCGGTGCCGACGGGATTGCGCGCCAGAAACCGAAGCTGGCTGCGAAGCAACAGCAACATGCCGCTCACCGCGCCCATTCGTCGCCAGTCGCGCTACGAGAGCTCGATCACGCGATCGGCGCGGGCGGCGATGCGTTCGCTGTGGGTAGCAATCACGAGGGCGGCGCCAGACTCACCCGTCTCCCGCCAAAGGGCGTCGATGACCTGATTGGCATTGGCACGGTCGAGATTGCCGGTGGGTTCATCGGCCAGCACCAACGGCGGCTCGGCGGCGAGTGCCCGGGCGATGGCGACTCGCTGCTGCTCGCCGCCGGAGAGAAATGCAGGAAAGGCGTCACGCCGTGCCCCGAGCCCCAGCGCTTCAAGCCGGTCCAGAGCCCGGTCCGCATCGCCGCCGCCGGCGAGTTCCACCGCCAGGCGGACGTTCTCGGCCGCCGTCAGCGTCGGCACGAGATTGAAGAACTGGAACACCATGCCCACTCGGCGCCGACGAAACCGCGCTCGTTCCTGTTCGTTGCTGGCAGATACGGTGAACGACGCTCCATCGCCGTGGAAGCGCACCGCGCCAGAGTCCGGCTGCAGGATGCCGGCGACGATGTTGAGAAGAGTGGACTTGCCGCAGCCGCTTGGGCCGCGAAGGGCGACGGCGGCGCCGGCTTCGACCCGAAAGGACACGTCGGCCAACACCGGCCGCTCGCGGCCGCCATCGCGAAAGCTCTTTGAGACCCCATCGACTTCGAGCAGCGTTCCTTGGTCGCCGGCTTGCGGCCCGGCGCGGGACCCTGCCACCTGAGCCGCCACTGCTAACCGCCGTCAGGAGTACTGCATGCCTTGGCGATGCAGTTCGCCGGCGATCTCGATGCGATGCTCACCGGCACGCACCGCCCCGAGCAGGTCCTCGACGGAGCGAAAGGGCGCCGCCATGCGCAGCGTCGTCAGGGTCGGGAAGATCATCTGCCACTCGTCCGCGTCGAAACGGCTGAGCGCCGCCGTGGGCGTCACCCACTCGCCGCCGACGGTTTCGTGTTGGTGGCCGAATGCCGACTGCCGGGGCGGCATGGCAGCGACGAAAAAGCGTGTGTCGAAGCGCGCCGGTGCGGTCTCCGGCGTGATCCAGTGGCTGAAGTAGGCGACGCGATCGGTCGCGAGTTCGAGCCCCTCGCGGCGCGCGATCTCGCCCAGCGTGGTTTCGCCGGCCCCAAGTGCGTCCTGGTAGCCATCGAAGCGCTCCGACTCCGCATCGTCCGCCGGTTCGAACAAGGTGCCGCTTCGATAGGCGAGCAGCACCCCGCTCTCCTCGAAGCACTCGCGGATGGCGGTCACCCAATAGCGCAGGCCACCGCGGGCCATCATCAGACGGCGTGAAGCGTCGCGGTCGTCGAGGCCGGCACAGGCGTGTTCGAGATCGGCGTCGAGGGAATCCACCTTGCCACCGGGGAAGACATGCAGGTCCGGGAAAACGCCGCGTGCCGGGCGCTGCACCATGAACACTTCGATGTCCCGAGCCGCCTGTCGCACGACCAACACCGTGGCCGCCTTGCGGATGCGAGGCGGAGTGCGGCCCCGAATCTGGTTCTGCTGCGCGCTTGCCAAGGAAGTCCCGCCTGAAGGCTCCGATGGGTGGCGCATCATACGTTGCACGTAGGCCAGCAGTTCCCCAGCGAACTGCCGACGCGCCGTCAGGGCGAGCATGCCGAGGTCAGCGGTTCGCGGGGCGAACGGCCATGCGCTCACATCGGCGCGGTTGTCACCCAAGGCCCGTCGTTGTCGATCGCGGCGAGCGATCCCGTCGTGTGAAGGCGGCGTGAACGCGTGCTGGCAATCCACTCACCCTGCCTTCACTTGCACTGGGGGACGATGCTGCCGAGACAGTCACGGAGCCCGGCCACATGGATCGCGCCGTGCCGGCACTTGCGAGCGACCCCGACGATGCCGTCAGCTGGCTTCGGATCGTGCCGTTCATTGGCCTGCACGTCGCATGCTTCGCAGTAATCGCTGTCGGGATCAGCCCTGTGGCGCTGGCCGTGGCGGTGGCGTCGTATCTCGTTCGCGCCTTTGCAGTGAGTGCGTTCTATCACCGCGGGTTCTCGCACCGGGCCTTTCGCGCCGGGCGTGCAACGCAGTTCGTGTTTGCCGCGCTGGCGGCGGCGGCCACCCAGCGCGGGCCGCTGTGGTGGGCCGCGCATCATCGGATGCACCACGCCAAGGCGGACACCGATGCAGATCCCCACAGTCCGCAGCGCGGCTTCTGGTGGTCGCACATGGGCTGGTTTCTTACCAAGCGCCATTTCCGCACGCCGCTCTTGCCGGTGCGCGACTTGGCTGCGCTTGCCGAGTTGCGCTGGCTCAATCGCTTCGACCTGATCGCGCCCGTCGCCTTCGCCGGGGCGATGTTCGCGCTCGGCGAGGCGCTCGGTCCGGACTTTGGCACGAACGGTTGGCAGATGCTGGTATGGGGTTACGTCGTATCGACCGTCGCGCTCATGCACGCGACCTTTCTCGTGAACTCCGTCGCCCATCGGCCGGGTGCCGGCCGCCGCCGGCAGCGGCCCGACGACACCCGCGAGTCGAGCCGCACCCGCAGGTGGCTGGGGGGCGTCGCCCTGGGCGCGGG
>VXPR01000284.1:0-2309 GCA_009839405.1 Gammaproteobacteria bacterium | reverse complement strand
ATACACGCCTGTTTCGGGGTTCACGTCGTAGCGCCGGGCCCCTACTTCCCCGCGTGTTTTCCCCCCCCCCCCGCCCCCGGGCGCGGGCGCCCCGCCCGCCGCCGGCAGCGGCCATTCGACACCCGCGATTCGAGCCGCAACCTCTGGTGGCTGGCGCTCATCACCATGGGCGAGGGCTGGCACAACAACCATCACCGCCATGCCGGCTCCGCGCGGCTGGGCTTTCGCTGGTGGCAGCTAGACCTCGCGTGGCTGGGCCTCAAGCTCTTGGCCTGGCTCGGGCTCGTGACAGACCTGAAGCCGGCGCCCACGAAGAGAGAGCGGCCGTGCGAGTCGCGGTGATTGGCGGCGGCGTCGCCGGGATGGCGAGCGCCCACGTCGCGCAGCGCTTCGCCGACGTGACCCTGTTCGAGGCGAGCGGCTCCCTTGGCGGCCACACCGACACCCACAACCTGTTCGTCGACGGGCGGACGTATGCCGTGGACTCCGGCTTCATTGTCTTCAACCGCCGCAACTATCCGGGCTTTTCGGGGTGGCTCGATGAACTCGGCGTCGACTCCCGGCCCACCAGCATGTCGTTCGGAGTCAGCGTCGATGGCGTGGAGTACGGCACCACCGACCTGCGGGCTCTCTTCTGCCAGCGCCGCAACCTCTTGAGCTCCACCTTCCTCGCCATGCTGCGCGACATCCGTCGCTTCTACCACCGAGCGGCTTGCGTCGGCCACGACGACACTCGGACGCTCGCCCAGTTCCTGGCCGAAGAGCGCTTCTCCGAGAGCTTCGAGCACCGGCACCTGCTGCCCATGTGTGCCGCCATCTGGTCCGTGCCGCCCGATCGGGCGCGGCAGACGCCTATCGGCCACGTCGCGCGCTTCATGGCCAACCACGGCTTGTTGCAGCTTCGAGACCGCCCGCAATGGGAAGTCGTCGAGGGCGGCTCTGCCGCCTATGTGCGCGCCTTCGCGAGGCGCTTTCGGGGCTGCGTCCGTGCCTCGCAGCCGGTGCGGCGCGTGGAGCGGGACTCGGCGGGGGCCACGGTGCGGACCGATGCGGGAGAAGACCGGTTCGAGCACGTGGTGCTCGCCTGCCACGCCGACCAAGCGCTCGAACTCTTGGCGCCCACACCGCTCGAACGCGACGTGGTGGGGGCCTTTCGCTTCCAGCCGAACCGCGCCGTGGTGCATTCCGATCCCTCGGCGATGCCGCAGCGCCGCGGCGCTTGGTCGAGCTGGAACGTCCGCGCAGGCCCGAGTGGCGGGATGGAGTCCACCTATTGGATGAACCGTCTGCAGGGAATCCACTCGCCGCAGCCTTTCTTCGTCACGCTCAATCCCGAGCGGCAACTGGACGCGGTTTGGGCCGAGCGCCACTACAGCCACCCCGTGTTCACGCTGGGGACGCATGCGGCGCAGCGCCGCCGCGCCGAGGTGCAGGGCGCAAACCGGACCTTTTGGTGCGGCGCATGGTGGGGCTGGGGTTTCCACGAGGACGGCTTTCGGAGCGGCATAGAGGCCGCCCACGCGGTTGCCGCTGCGGCAGGGCAAATGGGGGCGTTGGCGAATGCTCGGTGAGATGGTCTGCGTCGGTGCCGTGGTTCATTCGCGCGCGGTGCCGCGGCACTCCTTCCGCTATCCGCTTTGGATGCTCTGCGTGGATGTGGAGCGCGTCCGGAGCGGCATGAGATGGTTGCTGGCGGGCGACGGTCACCTGCTGGCGCCGAATGTCGTTCGTGATCACCTGCGTCGCGTGGGCGCCGAGGCCGACGGCCGCCTGCTTGCCCTCACCGCGCCACGTTCGCTGTCCGGCAACTTCAACCCGGTGGATTTCTACCTCTGCCTCGATGCGGGCGGCAAGGGCACGCTTACGGGCCTCGTGCTGCACGTGACCAACACGCCTTGGGGCGAACGCCATTGCTATGCCCTGAATGCAGCAGCAGCGAGCGCGGAGCCCGGCCGATACCGGTTCGAGTTCGACAAGGCGTTCCACGTCTCGCCGTTCCTGCCCGTTGCCGGTCGCTACACGCTGCGGCTCGCGGTTCGCGACGGCGCCTTGGGCATCGCCATCGCCCTTGCCGGAGCCGAAGCCGTCAGCGCCCGACTGGCGCTGCGCACGCGGCCGCTGACCCTGACTCGGGTGCTGGCGGCCTCAATTCGCCGCCCGGCGCAGAGCGCGATGACGCTGGCGCGTATCCATTGGCAGGCGGCACGACTGCGGCTCCGGGGAGCCGAGTTCCATGTTCATCCGCGGCGGAGCGTTCGATGACCGCGCCTGCCAGCAGGCGGCGCCGCAAAGCGGCGCGGCCTCCTAGC
>VXPR01000456.1 GCA_009839405.1 Gammaproteobacteria bacterium | reverse complement strand
TTTAAGGTGAAGGGGCGCCTCTTTACCCAGATCGGCTTCGGCACCGACACTGCCAAGCCGTTCTCCTGGAGCGGCACCATCACCGCCGATCAGGAGGAGCTCGGCGGCCGGTCGTACGGTTCCGACTTCGGCATCACCTACAAGCCCATCGATCGACTCTCCCTCGACTTCGACGTGCGCTACATGCGCCGCGACGGCTGGCTGCTGCACAGCGGCGGCCGCAAGTTCACCACCTATTCCACGTCCGACGTGCAGCCCATCGTGAAGGCCGATTTCTTCTTCACCGCCCGCCACCAAATCCGCCTTACGCTGCAATGGGCCGGCATCGACGCGGAGGACCTCGACTACCTCGAAGTGCCGGAAAGCGAAGACTGGCTGGTGCCGCGGGGCGAGATGCCGGTGGACGGCGACGAGGACTTCACCATCTCTCGCCTCACCGGCCAGTTCCGCTACCGCTGGGAGATCGGACCGCTGTCGGATCTGTTCGTGGTCTATACCCGGGGCTCGAACCTGGTCCGCGAAGCCGGCTACGACTTCGGCGAACTCTTCACGGACGCCCTGCGCGAGCCCATCGTCGACTACATGGTGGTGAAGCTGCGCTATCGCTTCGGCTCCTAATTTGTCGTAGGGGCGACCCTTGTGGTCGCCCGTGGTCATGTCACGTACGGGCGTTGGCTTGGCCGCCACGAGCGACCACAAGCGTCGCCCTACGAGTACCTCTGAAAAGGCAGAATCCCCTGCTTCCAAATCGGGTCTCCCAACGAGGTCACCCCCATGCCCACGCCCGACCCCGAGACCCTCCGCCGCCGTCAACACTGGCACTACCGCGGCCAGCAGCGCCCACCCTTCGCCATAGAACCGGGACCAGGCCAGGAATCCGTCTGGGACTATCCGCGCCCGCCGCGCATCGAGCCAGACTCCCGCCGGGTGACGGTGCGTGCCGGCGAGGCGCTGCTAGCGGCCACCGAGTCCGCCTGTCGCGTGTTGGAGACCGCCGGACCGCCGACGTTCTACATCCCGCCCGAAGACGTGGCGACGGACTTCCTGCAAGAACGCGAAGGCGGCAGCCATTGCGAGTGGAAAGGCGAGGCAGTCTTCTACGACATCCTCGGCGGCCCAAAACAGGCCGCTTGGGCCTATCCCGATCCCTACGCGGAGTTCGCCGCCCTCGCCGGCTGGATTGCCTTCTACCCGTCGCAGCTCATCTGCCACGTGGGCAAGGAGCGCGTTCAGCCCCAGCCGGGCGAGTACTACGGCGGCTGGATCACCTCGGAGATCGTCGGCCCGTTCAAGGGCGATCCGAACGTGCTGGATGACGTCTGAGACGGCGATGACCGCGCGCCACCCCACGCACCGGGACCTTGTGATCGCACCTCCAGACGAAGGCGACATTCCCGTCTGCCTGGTAGGGCCTGGCGCTGCGGTTGCCGATGTTCGCGAGGCCCGGCTTGACGGGCGACTGGTGGGTGCGTATCGGATCGAGCGGCTGGGCCGGACGCACTTCCGCATGGTGGCGGTGGTCGTGGTACCGGTGTGGCGGCATCGCGGCTTCGGCACTTGGCTGCTGCGGCACGCAATCGGTCTTGCGGAGTCGCGCGGCGCCCGGGTCATCGACACGCCGCCGGCGGATGCGGAAGCGTTTTTCGGCGCTTCCGGGTTCGTGCGCTCGGGTGCGGGGATGCGGCTGGCACTCACGCCGGAGTAAACTCGCGCCATGCAACAAGCTCTTGACGTTTCCGCGCTGCCGCGTGTGGAAGGGGCGCGGGTGGCCATCCTGCGGTCGAAGTGGTATGCGGACATGATCGACCGGATGCATGCTCGGTGCGGCGCCGTGCTCGAAGGCGCTGGCGTTGCGAAGGTGGACACGCATGTCCTTCCCGGCTGCCTGGAAATGCCCTTCGCGGCGTCGGAACTGGTGCGGCGTGCCGGGCATGGCATCGACGCCATCATCTGTCTCGGCATCGTCCTCAAGGGCGACACCATGCATTTCGAGATGATCGTCGACGAGTGCTCTCGAGGCCTCGGCGAGGTATCTCGCCAAAGCGGCGTGCCCATCCTCAACGAAGTGATTCCGGTCACCGAAATCGCCCAAGCCGAATCCCGCACCGCGGACGATGAGTTCAACAAGGGCATTGAAGCGGCGGCCGCGGCGGTGGAGATGATCGACTGGAACCGTCGCCAGCGCAGCGGGTGAGCACCGAGCCACTCCTCCTGCCGCCACCACGCCGCGTGGAAACGGGGCCAGCCAGAACACACTCTGAGGCCCCGAACACTCTCCTCGGCGATGCATCGCCGCGCCTCCATCGCGCATTCGAGCGGCTGCCGCCTATGGGCATTGAAGTCCGCTTCGAGGTGGCGCCGACGCCAGCCTCGGCACCGGGCTTGCATCCAGACGCAGCCAGCGAGATCGAGTTCGCCGACGCCGTGACGGTGCGTGCCGCCAGCGAGTGGGGCGCCATCCACAGCCTCGCCACCATCGCCCAACTCGCTGGCCAGTCCCACGCGATGAAGCGCATCCACGACCGTCCCGCC
>VXPR01000569.1 GCA_009839405.1 Gammaproteobacteria bacterium | reverse complement strand
CCATCGAGGTGGGGGAGGATCACAGCGTCACTTTTGGCGCGGGCCTCAGGAGCGCGTTCTCCAGCATCGAGGACTCGAACGATTTCTCCGTGCAGAGCGTGCGCCTCTACGTGAACGGGCAGATTCACGAGAAGGTCAAATTCACGTTCAACACCGAGTGCATCGGTTGCGTGTTCGGCGAACAGGATCCGATCGGTGCCGGCGGCGAGATCGATGTCCTCGACGCTATCGCCCAGTTCGAACTCAGTCCGGAATTCAACATCTGGCTCGGGCGGATGCTGACGCCGGCGGATCGCATTGAGCTCAACGGGCCGTACTACGGCCTGTCTTGGAACCAATACACGGTGCCGCTGTTGCCGTCCGACCAGCTCGGCGGTGCCGGGCTCCTTGGGCGCGACGATGGCGTTACCGTCTGGGGCACGCTCGGCAAGGTGCAATACGCGGCTGGGCTGTTCGACGGCGTGAACGGCGGCCCGAACACCGAGGACGACTCGGCACTGTTCGCCGGCCGCGTCGCCATCAACTTCCTAACGATGGAGGCGAACCCCGCTTACTACACGAGCAGCACCTACTTCGGCGGCGGTGGTGACGTCTTCACCGTCGGGCTCTCCTATCAGACCCAGGCAAATGGCACGGGCTCCCTTTCCGAACCTGGCGACTTCTCCGCGCTCATCGTCGATGCGCTGTTCGAGAAGCCGCTCGCGAGCGGCGGCGCCATCACCCTCGAAGGCGAATACAAGACCTTCGACGCCGCCGTGACCGCCACTGCGGCCATGGACCCCACCTGCTTTTGCCTCTTCGACGGCGAGTCGTATTTCGTGACGGCGGCGTACCTCTTCGCTGGCCACGCCGGCATTGGCAGGTTGCAGCCCTACGTGCGTCAGACCTCGAACGAACCCTCGGCTGGGGAGTCGAGTTCGCTCATCGAGTTCGGCATCAACTACATCATCAATGGCCACAACGCCCGGTTGAACTTCAACGTCACCAGCGGCGACGCCCACCTTTCCGGCACGCCGGTGGACGGCGACGGCTTCTCCTTCGGCGTGCAAGTGCAGATTTGAAACAAGGAACATTCGACGTGAAAAGCATGAAACTCGTCAGGGCCGCACTCCGTCGCCTGGCACGGAGCGGCGCGGCGCTTCTGCTCGCCGCCAGCGCGGCGTTCGTACCGGCGGCATTCGCCGAAGAAGAACCCATCAAAGTGGGTGTGCTGCATTCCCTCTCCGGCACCATGGCCATCAGCGAAACCACGCTCAAGGACACGGTCCTCATGCTGGTGGAGCAGCAGAACGCGGCTGGTGGTCTCTTGGGCCGGCAACTCGAAGCGGTGGTGGTGGACCCGGCCTCGGACTGGCCGCTGTTCGCCGAGAAGGCGCGGGAGCTGATCGAGCAGGAGGAGGTCGATGTGGTCTTCGGCTGCTGGACCTCGGTATCGCGCAAATCCGTGCTGCCGGTGTTCGAGGAACTGAACGGCGTGCTGTTCTATCCGGTGCAGTATGAGGGCGAGGAGTCGTCCAAGAATGTCTTCTACACCGGCGCCGCCCCGAACCAGCAGGCGATTCCGGCGGTGGACTACCTGATGAACGACTTCGGCGCCGAACGCTGGGTGCTGGCCGGGACGGACTACGTCTATCCCCGCACCACCAACAAGATCCTCGAGGCATATCTGAAGGCCAAGGGGGTTGCCGAGGAGGACATCCTCATCAACTACACGCCGTTTGGGCATTCGGACTGGCAATCCATCGTCGCCGACATCAAGAAGTTCGGCTCGGGCGGCAAGAAGACGGCGGTGGTCTCCACCATCAACGGCGACGCCAACGTGCCGTTCTACAAGGAGCTTGGCAATCAGGGCATCTCGGCCGAGGACATTCCGGTAATCGCGTTCTCGGTTGGGGAAGAGGAGCTTTCCGGCATCGACACCGGGCCCTTGGTGGGGCACCTCGCGGCCTGGAACTACTTCATGAGCGTGGATGCTGAGGTGAACGACGACTTCATCGATGCCTGGCTCGCCTTCATCGACAACGAGGATCGGGTCACCAACGACCCGATGGAGGCGCACTACATCGGCTTCAACATGTGGGTGGAAGCGGTGAAGAAGGCGGGCTCCACAGACCCCGAAGCGGTGCAGAACGCCATCATCGGCGTCACCGTGCCAAACCTCTCGGGCGGCATGTCCACCATGCTTGCCAACCACCACATCACGAAGCCCGTGCTGATCGGCGAGATTCAGGACGACGGCCAGTTCGACGTCGTCTGGCAAACCGACGACCTGGTTGCTGGCGATGCTTGGTCCGATTTCCTCGAAGGCTCGAAGGACATCACCGCCGACTGGACCGACGCCTTGATGTGCGGCAACTACAACACCGTCGCCAAGACCTGCTCGGGACAGAACTACGAGTAGCGGCGCGGCGGCATGGTCTGTAGGGGACGGGCTTGTCCCGTCCCGGCGCGCCCCGGCGGGGGGCGTGGGGGGGTGGGGGAGCCCACCCACCCCCGGGGCGGCGGTGGGGCGGGCGGCGGCGGCCGGCGCGAC
>VXPR01000449.1 GCA_009839405.1 Gammaproteobacteria bacterium | reverse complement strand
GCCTTCGTGCTCGCGTTCGCTCGCGACTACGGCTAGCAGCCATCGCACTTCGCCGCTGCGCGGCGAAGTCCGACAGGCTGCTAGGGAAGGCAGAAACCTTCCCTCCGAAGCGTCCCTTACTGCAAATGCGCCCGACGATCATTCTGGCTCGGCTGGGTCCGTGGTTTCTTCCGGCTCGTCGGGTTCTGGCATGAGGTCCATGAGCGTCACGTTCATGCGTTCGGCGATGTAGGAGGCCACCTCGAACTTGCCGGCGATGCGGCTTGAAGTGGCGATGTAGTCGTCTTCTTGCTGGTAAAGAGTGAGTTCCTGCATGCCGTCGTCGTCGGTTAGCTGGAACTTCGCTGTCGCCGGCTCGGGCAGTTCGCCGTCGAAGGTGCCGGTGATGTTGAGGCCCGTGAACCTACCGACGAAGGTTCGCACTTCGTCCGCGTCGAGGGCGGCGTCGCCCGCTTCCCACACATCGTCGTCCGTGCGCGTGAGGGTGAAGGCCTCCTCGCCGGTGCGCTCGATGCGGGAGAGCGTGCCCTGAGGGCGCAGCAGCGAACGTTCCAGCCAGTCGCCTTCCTTCACGCCGGCCTCGTAGTTGGAGAAGTCGATGGAGTACACGTCGCCGCCTTCCGCATGGCGGGCATGAACGCGGCGATAGCCGGGGGAGGTGCCGAGGAAGATGTCGGCAAGGTCGTCATCGCCAGCGCCGACGCGGATGCGGCGTTGGTGGCTGTCCTCGGTCACCTCGAAACGCTCCGCCGTCGCGTCGCTGGTGGCCACCGGCCAGCCGCCGCTTGCGTCCGCGAGCTTGCCCAGCATCTCGGTTACCTTGGAATCGTCTGCCGGCAAGCCGCCTTCGAGGGTCCATTGCTCGCCTTCACGGGCAAGGCGCACCGAGCCGTCCTGGTTGCTCACTTCCACCGCATCGGCTGCATCGGCATCGAATGAGAGGAACGGATCCGGCTCGCGGACGCCGCCAGCCTGCGCCGCCAGGATCACGGCCACCATCAAGAGTTGTGCAGCGAGCAGCCCGCCGAGGATGGCTGGTGTGGGTTTCAGGTTCATGCTGCCTCCTCGGGTCGGTTGGCGCTTGCATCGTCGAGCCAGCCCGCCAAGCGCTTGCGCACCGCCTGCCGCCGTTGTCGGGCGATGAGGAAGACCACGACGACGCCCACCAGTGCCAGCAGATAGTTGACGTATTCCCACGTGCGCTGATCGTCCTCGTCCATGGGCGGCAAGGTGCGGTTGAAATGGCCGCGACTGCGGATGGAGAGCAGCGACTGCTCCTCCACCGCCCAGTCTGCGACGTTGGCGAGCATCTCGATCGAGTTGACATAGATGGTGCCGTCGGCGGAGCCGATCAGGCGGATGTTCTGATCCGAAACAAAGGTGCTCGAGCCGATGAGGATGAGCCGTGCCGACTCCGGTGAACGCTCGATCACCGCGCCGATTTCGCCGATGCCTTCGGTTTCGGCGGCCTCGCCTTCCTCGCCGAGCTCCGCTTCATGGTCGTGGTCGTGGCCAAGGTCCGCGAGCTCGTCGATTGCCTCGATGTCGCTCTCGGGTTCGCTCGCGGTCTCGCTCTCTGCCTCGGATGCCTCGGCCGCGGCGGTGCGCGCCTGCTCGAACACGGGGGACTCGTCGAAGAACGAGTCGAAGCGCCCTTCCACCAGCACGGCGAGGGCGTTGCTGCCGGCCTCGCCGATGGGCGTGTAGGTCACCTCTCCGGCGAGGTCGAGCTTCGGCATGATGTCGGTGTCGGTGGAGCGCCAGCTTGCCGGCGAGCTTTGCACCAACGTCGTCACCGCGCGCGCGGCATTGGCCTCCTCGTCCACATCGACAGGCGAGGCCCACGTCATGGTCAGTTGCGGCACGCCGCTGGTGATGGCGCTGTCGGCGTTGAGCCCGTCGTCGCGCACGTCCACGAAATAGGGGTAGTCCTGCATCTGTACGTCCTGGAAGCGGAATCCGCCCACCTCGCGGATCACCGGCAGGGGAAATGCGGCGTTTTGCGGGTCCATCACGAACGACTTGTCCAATGTGAGGCCGTGGTGTGCCAGCCAGTCGTCGAGCCCGGTGTTGTTCGGCGTTGCGTAGAGCGAGTCTTGGGCGTAGGTGGCGTTGAAGCTCGAAGCCGCCAGCACCACGGTTCCCCCGCGCATCAGGAACTGGTCGATGGCGAACACCGATTGCTCGTCCAGCGATTTCGGATCCATCACGAACAGCACTTCCGCCGCCGCGGGGGGTTCGCCCCCGGACAGGCTTGCCGATTCGAGGTCGAAGTCGGCGCCGAGCACGTCGCGCAGGGAGGCGTATTGGTTCCCGGGCGGCTGCGGCATCTGCTGCTGCATGTAGGGCGGCGGCGCTTCCGGTGCGGAAAGGGCAACCGTCTTCAAGAGGCCCGCGGCGAAGCGCTTCAGGCCCTCCTCGATGCCGCGCTTGAGGCCGTCGGCGTGGCAGGACTCGGGGATGGGCATCTGCGCCGCCGTCTGCCGATCGGGGGGGGGGAGTTAGGGGTAGGGGGGGTGGTCGTCGATCGGGCGCGCC
>VXPR01000109.1 GCA_009839405.1 Gammaproteobacteria bacterium | reverse complement strand
CAGATTATAGGAGCCGCCCTGCAACCGGATGTTTCCGCAATGCGTCGCCTTTGCGGAAGGTGCACGCAACAACTTGGCAGGAAGCTTCAAGAAAAGCCGTTCAACGCAAGTGCGCAGAAGCCCAGTCGGGTTGCCCGTCAGCGTCCCGCCTGTGTGGTGCGGGCAGCCATGATGAAATCATTGCGGTGCAGGCCGCCGATGGTGTGCGTCCACCAGCTTACGGTGGCGGCACCCCATTCGACGGTGATTTCCGGGTGATGGTCCGCGGCATCCGCCAGTTCGCCGACGCGGTTCGCAAACGCAAGGGCTTTGGCGAAACTCGGGAACGCAAAGCGGCACGTCAAGCGGTCTATGCCAGCGACCGACGCAATCGTCCAGTCCGGAAGATCGGCCAGCAAGCCTGCGGCCTCTTCCGCCGTCACCTTCGGACTGCCCGGGCGACACGCCACGCAGTCTTCGCGCGCGAGTTCCGAGGCCGGTTCATCCATTGGGCGACTTTATCAGGACGCAGCCCTCGGGGGCGAGGGATCCAACTTCCACACCCCGTCCGGCCACTTCAGCGATAGAACTCAACGTGAAACCTCACCTTTCCCAACGGTTCCACCTCGTGCTCGACCCCTGGCTCGACGATGCCGGGATTGCCGGCAGCCAGCGTGAACTCGCCCGCCCGTGAGCCGAGAACGCGATACAAGAGCCGACCTCGCGAAACGACGATCCGGCCCCAGACGCCAGACTTTGTCCGATGCGCCTTCGTGAGCCCAGCGGGGATCGTCCCTTCGGTGAACTCCGGGGTCTGCCGATAGCAAGCAACGGACGGCGGAAGAGTCTTCACCAAGCACCCGGCGGTGTTCGGGTTCGCGAAGCCTCCCGGATTCGACCTGCAGTCGTCAATGCCAACGTAACCGACGGGACGGCCTGGTCCTGGAGCGCCTCGGAGCGAGGGCCTTGGGGAGGCGAGCATCCTGCCCTCGCAATGCGTCCAACGCGCGCGCCGCTACGCAAACGCACGTCCATGCACGCGCCTCGCGCATAATTGGCCGGCTACGGAGCTGCGCTGTCGAACGGTGCTGGCTCCCTGCCGAGCGTTGGGCGATAGTTGCGCGAGGAGGCGGCTCCATGCAGGACCCAAAGAGCTATTCCGAGGCGGAACTGGCCTCGCTGATGGTCGATGCAGAGTCCGATCTCGTCGAGCGCAAGGCCGCCTTCGCCGGCGATGCGCCGAATGCCGTGCGCCAGGCCATTTGTGCTTTCGCCAACGACTTGCCGGGGCACGCCCGGCCTGGTGTTGTCTTCATCGGTGCCGGCGACGACGGCACGCCGAGTGGCCTCGAAATCAACGATGCGTTGCTGTTGAAGCTGGCGCAGTGCCGATCCGACGGCAACATTCTGCCGCCACCGACCATGACCGTCGCGAAGCACAGGCTGCACGGCAAGGACGTGGCCGTGGTGACGGTCGAGCCGGCGGACGCGCCGCCCGTCCGTTATCGGGGTCGCATCTGGATCCGCATCGGGCCCTCCCGAGCGCTGGCTTCGGCACAAGATGAACGCATCCTCAACGAGCGACGCCGCCACGGCGACGCGCCTTTCGACGCACGACCCGTGTACAGCGCAACCCTTACGGACCTAGACCTGCCCCGATTTCAATACCTGTATCTGCCAAGTGCCTTCGACCCCGAAGTGCTTGCGGCCAACGATCGCACGTTGGAGGAGCGGCTGGCAGCCACGAAGATGATCGTCGCCGCAGAAGAACCGACTCCAACCGTGCTCGGCATTCTGATGCTGAGCCCGAAGCCGACGCGCTTCCTGCCCGGCGCCTATGTGCAGTTTCTTCGCTTTAACGGCACCGAGCGCCATGATCCCATTGAAGACAACCTGCGATGCGATGCCCCTTTGCCGGACATCATTCGCGACCTTGACGCCACCATGCGCGCCCACATTCGCACTTCCGTAGAGGTCGGCACCGGAACCACCGAGGTGCGTCGCGCCACCTACGCGCTGACTGCCTTGCAGGAACTGGTTCGCAACGCCGCCATGCACCGCACCTACGAAGGCACGAACAGCCCAATCCACGTGAGCTGGTTCGAGGACCGCGTCGAGATCATCAGTCCTGGCGGCCCCTACGGCGACGTTTCAGCGGCCAACTTCGGCCAGCCCGGCATCGTCAGCTACCGTAACCCCAACCTCGCCGACGCGATGCGTGTGAGCGGCCTGGTGCAACGCTACGGCGTCGGCATCCCCCTCGCCCGCCAAGCGCTACGAGAGAACAACCAGCCGGAACCGACCTTCGAGGTGGATACCCACCACGTCCGCTGCACAACAACGATCCGCCCCGACTGGCGCCCACGCCAGACCTAGCCACGCCTACCGGCGCGCCGTACCACCACCGCCTCGAGGCCCAACCGCTCCATACGCCTAACGGTCAACGTGAGACATCGTCGATTCCGCCTGTGGGACGAGATGTTTGTGTGTCGGGTTGAAACCCCGAGCAAGGGTCGCCCACCAACACAATGCAGCATCTTCGGCAGCCGAGAACGCATCC
>VXPR01000470.1 GCA_009839405.1 Gammaproteobacteria bacterium | reverse complement strand
GGTTGCGCGTCATCACCGCGCCTGACGCCTTCTCGCGCGCTAGCGCCAAGAGGGTGAACGGCGGCACCACGGCGAGCAGTTCTCGTCCGGTGGCGCGGAACGGGTGGGGGTGCGGCGGTGTGACGAGGCCCTCGCTCAGACCCCGCACCGGCTCGCGCAGCGTGTACACCCAGAGCGCCATGAGGATTCCTGGGACGCCCACGGCCAGATACGCCGCTTGCCATCCCTTGAGGCCCAGGGGGGCGAGGGAGGGGTCGGGGTATCTCGCATCCCAGCCCCCAACGATCCAGCCGCCGATGAAGATGCCGATGCCGGCGCCGATGTAGATGCCGCTCGAATAGATGGCGAGCACGGTGGCGCGCACCCTGGGGGAGAAGTAGTCGGACAGCATCGAGAACGCCGCTGGCGTTGCGCTCGCCTCGCCGATCCCCACACCCACGCGGTAGGTGGCGAGCGAGCCGAAGCTGCGCGCCGTTCCCGACAGTGCCGTCATCAGGCTCCAGAAACCGAGGCCGATGGCGATGAGGTTCTTGCGGGTCCAGGTGTCCGCCAGCTTGCCGAGCGGGATGCCGAAGATGGCGTAGAAGACGGCGAACGCAGTGCCGTAGAGGAAGCCAATCTGCGCATCGGAAATGCCGATGTCGGCTTTGATCTCCTCGGCTAGGATGGTGATGATCTGCCGGGCGATGAAGTTGAAGATGTAGACGATGACGAGAACGACGGTGACGTACCCGGCATAGCGCCCACCAACCGCCGGCGCCTTCTTGCCCTCCGACTCGGCCATCGCAAATCTCCCCCCACTTTTCAAGGCCAAGCCTACCCGACTTCCCGAATCACGTTCAGGCACGCGTTGCAGCGCTAAGGAGGGTGCCTCCCTCCAAGGGTCAGATCGGAAGGGCCCCATTTGGAGGGAGAGCGAGGGCCTTCGGAGTCGCCGGCCCGCCAAGGAATGCCGGCCGCCGACAAGGCCCGTCTCGCGGGGAGGCGGCTGGTTGTACCTTCGGACCCTTGGTTGCGGGTCGGGGCGCCGTAGGGGAGGGCTTGTCCCGTCCGTTCCGAACTCGTCGAAGCACACGCGCCCGCAAGGGCGCGTATGCACAGGACGGGACAAGCCCGTCCCCTACGAAGAAAAGCAACGCAAGATCATTGGGTTGCCATGCGACGGAGGGCGTCTCGCCCTCCGGTCGCCCGTGGGCCTATTCCGGTTTGCGGAACAGGAAGGTGTAGCGGTCGGTGTTGCCGGTTACCGTCTTGCGGCCTACCTCGTAGCGGAGTTCGTCGTCGGGGCGGTAGTGGAGGTTGGAGTAGTCCACGAACTCGAAGCCGGCGGCTTGCACCTCCTTGATCGTGCGGACCGGATCCTCCCGGCGCCAGCTTTCGCCGGTTTCGGGCTGCATGTGGCGACGGGTGTGGTCCACGACGCCGTAGAGGCCGCCAGCCTTCAAGGACTTGAACACCGCAGCGTTGAGCATGGCACGGCCGTCGTCGGTGAAGTTGTGCATGTTGCGGAAGGTGAGGGCCATGTCGAACTCCCCTTCGCCGAAGTCCATCGAGCCCATGGTGAAGCGGCGCGTCCCTTCCACGGCTTGGTAGTCGTCGTTGGGGATCACGTCGATGTCCCAGCCCGCTTCCTCGGCCATGGCGGCGGCGCCTTGGGTGAAGATCGAGACGGCCAAGCGACCGTTCTCCGCCAGCACCGGGGCGAGGATCTTGGTGTACCAGCCGCCGCCGGGGAACAGTTCCAGCACATGCATGTCGTCGCTGAGGCCAAAGAACTTTAGCGTTTCCAGCGGCTTGCGATTGGCGTCGCGAGTCGTCTCCGCTTGTGTTCGGAAGTCTGCGGCGAGCGCCGCGTTGACCTTCTCGTCGATGTCGGCGGCAGCGATGCTCGCCGCCAGGGTGGCGGCCAGGGCAAGGGAGGTTCTCATCGGTTCGGTCCTCGGTTCATCGGGTAGGGCTGCCAGCGCTCCAAGGGCGTCTTCGGCAGCACGGTGGGGTTGACACAGCTCATCGGCCAACGGCCGCGCAGCACCAGCGAGACCTCGCGGCCCACGCGGCGTCTTGCGGTGGGGCGCATGCGCGTGGAGGCGGAGGCGACGTGGGGAGTGACGACCACGTTCGGCATGAACAGCAGCGGGTTTTGCGGGTCGGGCGGCTCCTGCTCCAGCACGTCGAGGCCGGCGGTCTGCACCTTGCCGCTGTTAAGGGCCTCGATGAGGTCCACTTCCTTGATGATCGGTCCCCGCGAGGTGTTGACCACGATCACGCCGTCTTTCATCTGGGCGAAGGCGTCGGCGTTCAGCAGATGGTGGGTTTCCTCGTTGTGCGGCGAGTGTACGCTGATGTAGTCGGATCGTTCCAGAAACTCGCCCCAAGAGACTGGCTCGACGCCGTGCTCACCGATCGTCAGTTCGCTCACATAAGGGTCGTAGGCGATGACGTGCAGCCCGAAGGCCTTGGCGCGGGCGGCGGTGCAGCGGGCGACGTTGCCGAAAGAGAGCAGGCCCAGCGTCCGCCCCATCAGGCGGGGCGTGTGGTTGAGC
>VXPR01000457.1 GCA_009839405.1 Gammaproteobacteria bacterium | reverse complement strand
TGCCGGTGCCCATGCGGCTGCCGGCTGCTTGGATGGTGCCGTAGTCCATGGCGAGATCCAGGTGTTCCTCCACGAGGAAATCCGTGGAGGCACCACCCGGCAGGAAGCCGCGCAGCTTGTAGCCGTCCTGCATCCCGCCAGCGTGCTCGTCGATGATCTCCCGCACGGTGGTGCCGATGGGCAGTTCCCACAGGCCGGGATTGTTGACCCGGCCTGACACGCCATAGAGCTTGGTGCCGGCGTCGTCGGTTGCGCCGAGATCGTGATACCACTCCGCGCCGTTGCGAACGATGCCGGGCACGTTGCAGAACGTCTCGACGTTGTTGACGATGGTGGGGCGGCCCCAGGCGCCGCTCGCTGGGGGGAACGGCGGCTTCTGGCGCGGCTGTGCACGCTTGCCTTCGAGGGCGTTCAGGAGCGCGGTTTCCTCGCCGCAAATGTAGCGGCCGCCAGAGCGGTGGATGCGCAGGTCAAAGTTCGTCTCCGTGCCGAAGATGTTGCGGCCGAGATAGCCCTTGGCGTAGGCATCGGCGATGGCGCGTTCGAGTTCGGCGCCGGGCTCGTGGTATTCGCCGCGCAGGAAAACATAGCCCTGTTCCGCGCCGATGGCGTGGGCGCCGATGATCATGCCCTCGATGAGGACATGCGGGTTGTAGGTGATGAGGTAGCGATCCTTGAAGGTGCCGGGTTCCATTTCGTCGGCGTTGCAGACCAGATACTTGAGGCCTACGTCCGGACCCTGGGGGACAAAGCTCCATTTCATGCCGGTGGGGAAACCGGCGCCGCCGCGCCCGCGCAGGTTCGCGTCCTTGACGAGATCAATCACGTCGCTTGGCGCCATCTCGGTGACGGCGCGTCGGGCGGCGTCGTAGCCGCCGTGGGACTCGTAGTCGTCGATGCCGACCCGGCCACCCACCGCGTCGATGATGCCGATCAGGGGGCGAACGTCATCCATTCTCTAGCGTTCCTTTTGGCTCGGAGTCTGGTGGGGATTGGGAGAATGGCCCGCAAAAAGCTACTCGAAGCGCGAGAACACGGCTTCGAGGTTGTCGGCATCGACAGGGCCGATGAGCTCCTCGTCGATCATCAGGGTCGGAGCCCGGTCGCAGGCGCCGAGACAGACGATGGGCAGCAAGGTGAAGCGGTCGTCTTCGGTGGTCTCGCCGGTGCGGACGCCGAGGTGCTCCTCGATACGCGCACGGAGGCCATCCGCGCCCATGACGTAGCACGACACGCTGTCGCACACCATCACCACATGCCGCCCCACCGGCTGGCGGAAGATCAGGTTGTAGAAGGTGGCCACGCTGTCGAGCGCCTCCACCGACATGCCGAGAAGGCGGGCGATGGCGCCAAGGCTCTCGTCGGAAATCCACCCGCGCCGCTTCTGCACGATCATCATGGCGTCGATGGCCGCCGACTGGCGGTCCGGCAGATGCGCGCACTCGTGCTCGATCTCTTCGATTTCCTCGTCCGCGAGCACCTGCAGGAAGGACTCGACCGGCTGCGGTGCCGCCTGAGTCACCTGCTGGCTCCTGACAAACTGAACTCGCTCACAATCCCTCGTGGCCTCGGTTTACGTCCCCAAAACACTGATCGGCGCGTCTGTCACGCAAGCCGCGCACGATACTCGCGCCCCTAACGCCAAGCAAGTGATTGGACTTGGCGCCGGACTTCTGGATGCGGAGCATCAATCCGTTGTCGTCGACGAGGATGCCGGGCTTGCTGGCGCAGCGGACCTGTGCCACGGTTAGGTAGGGCGTTGCCGACGAGTCGGGGCATGGCTGTCGCGGTCGTGGCGACGGGAACAATGCCGGTTGACTTGAGGAGTGACCATGACCGAAAGAGCCGCAATAGACGCGGTTTCCCTGGCCCCGCGTCGGGGCAGCGGCTATCCACACCCCTATTCCATTCCCTGCGCGGGCCGGGAAAGGCGTGCGCTGGGTGACCCGTTCGGGCTAAGTCAGTACGGCGTGAACCTCGTCACCCTGCCGCCAGGTGCATGGTCTTCGCAGCGGCATTGGCACTCGGCGGAGGACGAGCTCATCTATGTTTTGGCGGGTCACCCAACCCTGGTAACCGACGAAGGACGCACGCCACTGGAACCCGGAATGTGCGCGGGCTTCCCGGCCGGCAGCCCCAACGGCCACCATCTCGTGAACGACACCGCGGCGTCAGTCACCTACCTGGAAGTGGGGACACGCCGGCAGGACGACGATGTGGACTATCCCGACATCGACATGCAGGTCAAGGGCCGGGGGAAGGGCGGCGTGTACTCGCACAAGGACGGTACGCCCTACGCATGAAGTCGGATCCCACGATCTGGGACTGGCGCTCGCGGTCGTGTTGGTGGCGGCTGCGGCAGTGCAGGTCGGAACAGGGGTCGTCCGGTTAAGGTTGTCTTGTTCATCGCAGCGTCTGAAGCAGTTGCGCAGCAACTGCCAACGCGCCCGTCAGGGCGCGCCGGGGCCGGGCCCCCCCGGCCCCCCCGACTGGGAGAGCAAACAAATACTTGCGGTGGAGGACTCGGCACCCAACCAGATACAA
>VXPR01000333.1 GCA_009839405.1 Gammaproteobacteria bacterium | reverse complement strand
TTTTGTTTTGGGCCCGGGCCCCCGGCGGGGCGGCGCGCCGGCCCCCCCCACCCCCCCCGCCCCGCCCCCCCCCCCCGCCGGGACGGGACAAGCCCGTCCCCTACGAGGAAAGAAACCGCAAGATCATTGGGTTACGGGATTTGTCCTGGGAAGGCGCTCTTGGCTCACCGAGTCAAGGCAGGCGGAATGCGGTGAGCCTGGCGGGTTCGAGTCCGGCACCGGTGGCGAGGACGATGAACTGTCGGCCGCCGGATAGGTAGGTCATGGGTGGGGCGGAGAGGTGGCCGCCTTGCACGGGGTGTTCGGCGATCAGGGCGCCGGTGGCCTTGTCTAGTGCGCGCAGGGTCGTGCCTTGATTGGTGCGATGGCCGTGGAAGAGCAGGTGCTTGGTCACCAAGAGGCCCGGTGCGTTGCTCGTCTCGCCAAGGTCAGGCAGGTCGAGGCCCTCGAGGAGGGGGTGTCCCTTGGGGCCGCGGCCGTTGGCCACTTGCCAAGCGATCTCTCCGGTGTCGAGGTGATAGGCGGTGATGCTTGACCAGGGGGGCTTCACCACCGGCAGGCGCTCCACGTTGACGAACCTCGGCCGGATGCCGAAGGCGATGCCGTTGCGCTTGAGGCGTGGCATTTCTTGGGCGGTCATTAGTAGCGGTGCCCGGCGCGAGGCGACGTAGAGCATTCGGGTGTCGGGGTCGAACGCGGCGCCGCCCCAGTTGGCGCCGCCGCCCCAGCCCGGAACCGCGATGGTGCCATCGGTGGAAGGCGGCACGAAGAGGCCGCCGGTGCGGATGCCTTCGAGTCTCTCCCGCACGAGCTGCTCGATCTCCGGCGTAAGGTCGTTGATGTCGTCGTCGGTGAGGCCCTGCATCTCGAACGGCGGCGGCCAGGTGGGGAAGGGCTGCGTCTTTGACGCCTGCTCGCCTTCAAGGTCGCTCGGCGGCACGGCGCGTTCCTCGATGGGCCACAGCGGCTCGCCGGTCACGCGGTCGAAGACGTAGAGAAAGCCCACTTTGCTCACCTGCGCCACCGCCTTCACCGGCTTGCCTTCCACGACGATGTCCGCCACCACCGGCGCGGCCGGCAGGTCGTAGTCCCAGATGTCGTGATGCACGGTTTGGAAATGCCACTTGCGCTCGCCGGTGCCGGCGTCCACGGCGACCACCGAAGTGCCGAAAAGGTTGTCGCCCGGCCGCATGGCGCCGTAGAAGTGGCTCGACGGGGCGCTGACTGGCAGGTAGGCGATGCCGAGCTCCGCATCGCAGCTCAGCATGGTCCAGACATTGGTGTTGCCCATCCAGCGCCAGGACTCTTCGCCCCAGGTGTCGTTGCCGAACTCGCCTTCCTGCGGGATGGTCTTGAAAACCCATACCTGCTTACCGGTCTTGACGTCGAAGCCGCGCACGTCGCCCAAGGGGACGTTGGTGCTCCAGTACTCCTGGTAGTGCGATGTGTCGGAGGTCTGGTTGCCAAGGATCACGATGTCGCCGCAGAGCGCCGGGGCGTAGTTCCACGTGTTGGCGTCGCGGGCAAGGGGGCGGCGCAGTCCACGGGTGAGATCGACGCGGCCCTCGTCGCCAAATTCGGCAATGGGCATGCCGGTTTCCGGCGCGAGTGCGATGAGCCAGCCGTCGCTGGTGACGAGGAGCACGCGGCCGCCGTCTTCGCCTTGGTGATAGGCGAGGCCGCGGGTGGAGAAGCCGAACACGGGGGGCCTTGGGCCGTCGCCGGTGCCAGGGTCGTAGGTCCAAAGCGTCTCGCCGGTCAGGGGATCGAGGGCAGCGACTGCCGAAAATGCGGTGCGGACGAACACCCGCCCGCCCACCATGAGCGGCGTCGCCTTGAAGCCGTCGGGCACCATGCTGCGGTTGGTGCCTCCCACATAGCGATGGTTGTCGAAGGCTTCCCACATCCAGGCGACGGCGAGATCGCCGGCGTTGGCGGCGGAGATCTGGTCGAGCGGCGAGTGTTTCTGGGCGCCTAGGTTGCCGCCGTAGGCGGGCCAGTCGCCGTGCATCGTTGTGTAGTCCACCGGCCGCGCAAGGTCGGCTGGCCGGGGCTTGATCGGAGTAAGCGCTGCTACCGACGTCGTGTCGGCCGGCAACACCTGCGCTTGCCCGACCTTCTCGTCCCGCGCCGCCAGCCAAGCCACATCGACCTTCTCGGCGCCGCGTCGCTCGCGCTCCCGAACCAGCCACTCGCCACGCTCATTGTGGGCCTCGCCGCCGGCCGGCGACTGATGGCAGAAGCCGCAATCCTTGGCACCGTACTCGAGCGCTGGCACGAGCAGTTCGGGGCTCGCACCAACGGCGCCGGCAAACGCAACGCAAACCGCAACGAGGCAAGCGCCTACCCAAACATGGCTGTTGCGCGAGGGTGTGCCCTCGATAGGGGCGCAGGTTGAGAGGACGAGTATGTGCTCAGCGCGCCTTGCGGCGTGTGGGAGGGCAAGATGCCCTCCCCCCCAAGACCCTCCTCCCGGCGGTGAGGGGCAACCCGTGTCGCGGACAGCCGCGTAATTCGCACTAAAGAGGCTGCCCCGGGTGATGGCCA
>VXPR01000525.1 GCA_009839405.1 Gammaproteobacteria bacterium | reverse complement strand
TCCGCGTTCCTCGGTTCATCCAACACGGCGTTCCTCGCCGTTTCTCGGAGGGGGGGATGTCGGGGCGTACAGAGGCGCTAGCGCCACGGACGATTGCCGACCTCCTCCCCCGCCTGTGCTTTCGGAGGGGCCGCAAGGCGCGCCCTTCTCGCGTTGCCTGTCGCGTCACGGCAAAGCGGGTAACATCCGCGCTTCGTTTGTGGAGGGATCACCGGATGAATCGCGTCAAGGACATGCTCAAGGCGGGCGAGACCGCTGTGGGGACCACCGCCGGCATCGCCAGCGAGGCGCGCTTCCTCGCCGGCTCAGGTTTCGACTTCCTGCTGTTCGACACTCAGCACTCAACCGACGACATCAAGGGGTTGGCGCGGCCGGTGGCTTCCATGCGCGGCGCCAACGCCATCCCCATCATCCGCGTGGGCGACCTCAGGCCCGACCAGATCTGCTATGCCCTGGACGTGGGCGCCAAGGGCATCGTCGTGCCGATGGTGAACACCGCCGCCCAAGCCGCCGACATGGTGAAGTGGTGCAAGTATCCCTTCGAAGGCGAGCGCAGTTCCGCCGGGATGCGCGGCGAATGGGGCGAATTCTCTAGCTATCGGGAGTACATGGACGCGGTGAACGAGCAACTGCTCATCATCCCGATGATCGAGACCCAGGAGGCCTTGGACGGCATCGAAGACATCCTCGCCGTCCCAGGCATCGACGTGCTGCTGGTGGGGCCGTCGGACCTCTCCATCAACATTGATGTCGCCCTCGATTACGAAAACCCCAAATACCACGCCGCCCTGGACCGCATCGGCAGCGCCTGCCAAGCGGCCGGCGTCGCCGCCGGCATGTTCTTCGTGCCCCCGGGCATTTCGCCGGCGCAATTGCAGGAGAAAGGCTTCCGCTTCTTCACGCTGCCGTGGCAGGGGTGGGCAATGGAAGGCATCGGCAAGGGCCTCGCCGGAGTCCGGTAAGCATCTGTCTGGAGGGCGGGCGCCTCGCCCGTCCTCCGATAGGTCAAGGCACCGGGGCGTAATACGGCGTTCGCCGCGACGCATCGGAGTCCAGGATCGTCAGCCGTTCCATCAACCGTCGGTGGGGCCAGAAGTCCCCGCTGGCGCTGTGCAGCACCGCTCGGTTGTCCCACATGCCGATGGTGCCGGGCTCCCAGCGCAGGCGGCAGGTGTACTCCGGGCGGCCTTCCTGCAGCTTCAGCACGCGTAGCAGTTCGCGTTCCTCGTCTTCGGGGATGCCGTGCTCCGGGGCGAAACGGCGCACGAAGCCTTGCTGCACGTAGAGCGTGGTGCGCCCGGTTTCGGGATGGGTTCGGGCCACCGGGTGCACCGCCACGGGCGTCACGCCGTCCATCTGGTGCCCCACCGTGCCGACGTGAACGGCGGTTAGGTGCTCGATGCGCTGCTTGACTTCGCGGGGCAGGCCCTCCCACATCCCATAGCAGTCGCAGAAGCAGGTATCGCCACCCACCGGCGGCGCCTCGCGGCACATCAGCACCGAGGCCATCGGCGGCCGCGGCTGCCAGGTGGCATCCGAGTGCCAGCCGGACGCTGCGTTCGGCACCGTCTCGTCGGAGGGAAGCACCAGCATGTCCGGAATACCGGGGGCCTTGATCTGCTGGTTTAAGTCATGCGGCGAGTTCGGCATGTGCTCGCGTTCGCCGAAGGGAGCACCCACCTCGCCGAAGCACTCGGCGAAGGCCACCATTTGCTCGCGAGTGAGATGGTTTTGGCCCCTGAACGCCACCACGCGTCGTTCGAGCCAGAGGGCGCGCAGGAACTCCACCATGTCCGGTTCGTCGAGAGCCGTTGCGAGATCGATGCCGTGCACCGCCGTGCCGATGCTCGGCTGCAACGGTTCGAGCTTTAGCTCCACCCCGCACACGGTGACGGGCTTGTAGTGCACCGTGCCGAAATGGCCGGCCACGAGGTCGCGGTCCTCGGTAAGGATTCCTTCCATCATCGCCTGCCGGCTCGACGTGCCGGGAGCGCGAACGCTCGCCACGGCACCTAGGGCAGTGGCACGGGAGGGCGGCTTGTCCGCATCCGCCCTTTCCCTGCGCTGAAGGTAAAGCGGATTGTCGGCGAGTTGGGGGTCTTGGGGAGCGGCTTCGGTCCGGGGCACGGGCACATCTCCAACCGGGGTGCGCTTGCTGGGAGAGACACCGCCAGCATAGCAGCCCCTAGCTGCGAGCGAACGCGACACGAAGGCCAGCAGTTCGCGCAGCGAACTGCCAACGCGCCCGCCAGGGCGCGCGAACATACGGCGTGGCGGCGAAGTCCAACAGGCTGGTGGCCGTAGGCCAGCGCCTCTGCACACCCCGACATCCCCCCCTCCGAGAAACGGCGAGGAACCCCGTTTCTCGACTCCCCCGCAAGGGGGGAGTGACAGGAAAGTGCGCGCCACCACCGCTGCTGGGGATGCGAGGGGTGACAGGAAAGTGCGCGCCACCACCGTTGTGGAGATGACTCCCCCGCGAGGGGGGGGGAGTGCGAGGGCCCTCCTGTCACTCCCCCCTCGCGGGGGAGTCGAAAAGCGCCTCGCTTTTCGGAGGGG
>VXPR01000074.1 GCA_009839405.1 Gammaproteobacteria bacterium | reverse complement strand
AGACGACGGCGGCGAGTACGTCCACGTCGTCATGCCCATGTTCGTTCAGTGGTGAACAACGTCAGAACTCGTTCGGAGGGTAAAGATGAAGCGCATCAAGTACGGGATCGTCATAGCTGCCCTAAGCGTTCTTCTTGTTGGATGTGGAGAGTCTGAGCCGGTCAAGGTGGGGTCGGTGATGGACTTCACCGGCGACCTTGGCGAGTTCGGCGGCCCCATGAATGACGCTGTCCTTCTGGCCGCAGAGCACTTCAACGCTGCAGGCGGCGTGCTTGGCGGGCGCGACATCGAGGTCGTTTCCGAGGACGGAGCGACCAGCGACGTCACTGCCGTTGACGCCGCGCGCAAGCTGGTCAACGTGGACGGGGTTTCCGCGCTGATCGGGCCGCTGGCCAGCGGGATCACGCTTGCCGTTGCGAACGCCGTCACCATCCCCAACCAGGTGCCGGAGATATCCCCGTCGGCGACCTCACCGGCGCTGACGGTACTGGAGGACGACGACTTCATCTTCCGGACCGCTCCATCCGATGCGTTCCAAGGCGTCGTGCTCGCAAACCTTGCGAGTGGACTCGGCTACCAGAGCGCGGGAGTGCTGTTCGTAAACAACCCGTACGGACAAGGACTGGCCGACCAGTTCACAGCTTCCTTCGAGGCGCTGGGCGGGCAGGTGACGGCGGTTTCCCACGAATCGGGCCAGCCCTCCTACGCTTCGGAACTCGCGCGGGCAACCGCTAACGGTCCTGACGTGCTGGTCGCCATAAGCTACCCAGTCAGCGCGGGCGTCTATATCCGTGAGGCGATCGATAGCGGAGCGGCGGACACGTTCCTGTTCGTGGACGGAAGCAAGTCTGAAGAGCTGATAACCGCAGTGGGGGCAGCGAGCCTCGAGGGTATGTACGGCACCGCTCCCGGCGCTGTGGAGAGCGCGGCGACGGCACAGTTCACGAGCGACTACGCTGCCGCGCACGGAGACAGCACGCTTCCATTCATCAGGGAGTCCTACGACGCGATGGTCATATTCGGTCTCGCCATCGAGGCCGCGGACTCGGACGACCCCATTGCGGTCCGAGATGCGATGCGCGCGGTCGCGGGGCCGCCGGGTGTCGAGGTCGGCCCCGGTGAGGCTGAGATCAAGCGGGCGCTGGAGTTGCTCCGCGACGGGCAGGAGATCAACTACCAAGGCGCCAGTGGCCCGGTTGACCTCGACGAGAACGGCGACGTAACCGGTGCGATGGAGATTTGGAAGATTGCGGGCGGGCAGCTCGTCACCGAGCGTGTCATCTCCCAATAGCCCTCGGGTCGTATAGAGCAGGCAGTGGCAGGCAGCACCGTCCCGGCGCTGCCTGCTGCTATGTCCGAGTCTGGGGTCGCCAGCGAACGGCAAGGCGCTCCCGCAGCCGTGCGATGCCCGGCGTGATGCCGTCCGGTGCGGAGAGCAGCACGAGGACGACGAGCACCCCAACCGCGAAGAAGCGGATGTTCGGCAGTCCTACGGAGTCCAATGCCTCCAGGATGGGCGCGTTCAGGGCCTCCGGCAGCAGTTCGATGAGGTCAGGCAGGAACTGCGACCCGCTCCAGATGCCCCATACGACGAACGCGCCGACGACCGGGGCGTAGAGGCGTCCGCTTCCGCCCGCCACCAGCATCGCCCAGATGATGAACGTACCGAGGAGCGGGGTGAACGTGATGGGAGAGATCGCCCTGAAATTGAAGGCGTACAGCGCGCCTCCGATGGCCATGATCACCGCGCCGAGCACGAACGCCTGCAGCTTGAAGCGGAACACATGCTTGCCGCTCGCTTCCGCGGTCACCTCGTCTTCGCGTATCGCGCGCAGGACGCGTCCCCACGGCGAGTGCACCAGCGCCCGTATCCCTGCGAACAGCAGTCCAAACACGGCCAGCACCACCACGAGGTAGACGCGGTCGTAGTCCTGCGGGGCAACGACATCGCCGAACACGCGAGGGATCGTGTAGAGGCCGCGGCTCCCGTTGCTCAGCCAGCGTTCGTTAAGGAAGACGAGGCGCACGCTCTCGGCGATCCCCAGTGTCGCTATCGCCAGGTAATCGCCGCGCAGCCGGATGGTTATCGTGCCCACGACGAGGGCGACAGCGGCTGCCACGAGCGACGCGGCTATCAGTGCGGCGACGAACCACAGGTCCAGCAGTCCGATGACTGGCAGCGAGTCCAGGCGGTTCGCCAGGTCGCCGGCGTAGCGGTAGTCCTCGCCCTGGTCAGAGAGTGGCGGGCGGATGGTGAGAAGCGACGCGGCGTACGCTCCGAGCGCGAAGAAGCCCGCCACGCCGATGTTGAAGAGCCCCGTGTAGCCCCAATGCACGTTGAGGCCGAGCGTGAACACCGAGTAGATGCCGACCAGTATGGCGAATGCAGTGAGGAACTCCAGCATCAGCCCTTGCTCCCCAGGAGCCCGCGCGGCCTGAACAGCAGCACGACTACCATCACGGTGAACGCTATCGCCGGCTTGTACGTCGGCAGCGCCCACGCCGTTGATACCTCCATCGAGATGGCGATGAGCATCGCTCCCAGGAACGCGCCATATGGG
>VXPR01000490.1 GCA_009839405.1 Gammaproteobacteria bacterium | reverse complement strand
CCGCCGGGGCGACGGCTCGAGGTCGTCCGCTCCGAGAGGCCCGGTCGCCACCGCAGCCGCGCCTACACGCCGGCGCAGGTGCGCCGGGTCGCCGCGGCGCAGACCCCGCGCAACGCCCTTGCCACCCTCGTCGCCCACGCCGCCGGGCTGCGCGCCCACGAGCTGCTGACGCTCGGCCGGCCCGCCGAGCAGCCGGCTGACCCGCGCCCGGCGCGGGACAGCAAGTTCGCCGGACGCCCCGGCGTCGACTACACGGTCGTCGGCAAGGGCGGCCTCGTCCGCACTGTCCGCCTGCCGGAGGACCTTGCCCGCCGCATCGAGGAACGCCGCCGGGAGGAGCCGGCGACGGTGACCGACCGCGGCATCCGCTACCGGTCCCGATATGACGTCGCCGGCGGCCGCGCCTGGGGCGCGAGCTTCTCGGCCGCGTCGATCCGGTCCCTCGGCTGGAGCCGCGGCGCCCACGGACTGCGCCACTCGTACGCTCAGGAGCGCATCGCGGAGACCCGGCGCCTGCTGCCCCACGGCGCCGCGAAGGAGACCGTGAGCCAGGAGCTGGGGCACTTCCGCCCCAGCGTCACCGACGCGTACCTGAAGTGACGCGCCTGCTCGTCGCGCTCTCCCCAGAGGAGGTCGACGCCCTCGACCGGCTCGTGGCCGGCAGCGGCGACTTCATCCCGGGCGTCGGCCGCCACCGCGCCCGCGCGGTCGGCCCGCTTCTGCTGCGCGGCGCCGAACTGGCTGCGGACAACGAGCGGCTGCACACGGAACTCGATCGGCTGCTCGACGGCGAGCAGTCCCTGCACACCGACCTCGTGCGAGAGCGCCAGGCCCGGCGGGAGGCCGAGGCAGGCCGCGAACGGACCCTGAAGGCGCTGAAGGCCGAACGCGCCGAACACGCCCGGACAAGGCAGCGCCTGCGCAACGCGCGCGCCGCCACCATGCGGCTGCGCGAATCACGCAACGCCATGCGCGACGAGCCCCGCAACGTCGCCACCAGGGACCGCGCCGCCACGGACTGACCCTCCTGCGTTCGGCCACCCCGCATGGCAGACGGTCTTGATCCGCTGCTCGACTCGCCAAGTAGCCCCTTCGTCTGCCTTCGCTACGACCGCGGTCGGCGGCGCAGGGGCAGAGTCGAACATTGCATCATAACTGAATGTTATAGTTATATTTTTTACTCTTCCTCCTTGATCTTTCCCAACGATTTCCCAACCATTTGCTGGCACCTCAGTCGGCGTGCGGAACTCATCGACCACCGGCCCGCCGCGAGGCAGAGGTTCGGGTGGTGCCGCAGCCGGGCGCGTCGCGCTGGCTGACTGCATCGGCGCTGGAGTCGCGCCGCCACGACCACTGGCGTAGCGGAACTCCTCAGAATCGCGAACCGCAGTCCTGCATCCGCCAACAGCGACGATCGGGCCGCACGCAGGCACCCGGACAAGCGAACCGGTCCCGGTGGACCTTGACGCAAGCTCGGGGTGAAGCTGGCCGCCTCAAACCTGAAGTCCGGCAACCCGCCCAAGGGCTTCGGCGCAATCTCCGGCGATCTTCGCGTCGGCCGTCCGCTCCGATCTTAGAACTCCACCTGCTCGCCTACACCCGTGCGCCAGACGGCCAACGCTCCGACATCCGGGACACTGCGCCCGAAGATTGACTCGAACCGGAACCCTCCAACAGCTTGCCCCAGCGGGTGGTGACGGGTGGACTCTCCGCAGCCGGGTCGAGGCAACTCCCCGGCAGTTCCCACGCCCTGTAGTTGACGCCGCCCGGCTCGGTGCTACAGTGCCCAGTCCGAACCCACTATTCGTTGCAAGCCATCGGCACGCCGCTTGCCATGGTCGAGACCGTTAGCCACCGATGTCCAGCACGCCCGATACCTACCAATCCTGGTGCCACCACGCCGAGACACTCGGCACGTACGCGCGCTCGGGCCAGGCGCCTCTGGCCTTTCTTGTCGGTGCCGGCTGCTCCCTGAGTTCCGGGTGCCCCTCCTTGACAGGTGCCGAAGAGGTTCTTGCCAACATGCCCGCCCAACAGCGAGGCGATCTATCGGCCGAGTATCGCCTCAGCCCCGAAGAGACGAGACGACAGTTGACACGCTTGTTCCACGACGCGTCGCCGAACCTCGGCTACTACTGTCTTGCTTCTCTCGGTCAGCGCTGCAAGACACTCGTCCTGAACCTCAATTGGGACGACATGGTCGAGCGAGCAGCCGGTGCACTACGAATACCCTGCCTGTCCTACGACATCGCAGACGACCCAACCGAAATAGCCTCGGCCTGGGGTGAGTTGGATGCGGGCCTACTCATCCTCCACATCCACGGTAAATTGAACGGCTCCGTCCGATACACGCGCAATCAGACGCTCCACATCACCCCCGAACAGCAGTCCTTAATCGATAGTGTCTTGGTCGCCGACCGTCTAATCTCCTTAGGTGCGTCCCTGCGTAACGACCACGACGTGAACGCCATGCTCCGCAATACGGACACGCCCGACCCCGGCTACTACTTCAATCGCGCGGACGACGAGGCTGACGCTGCCGACCATTCGACGCGCACAAT
>VXPR01000240.1 GCA_009839405.1 Gammaproteobacteria bacterium | reverse complement strand
GGCGGGAGCGGGACGATTCAGCCGGATCCGTTCCCAATCTCCGAAACCCGCGCAATCAACTCGTCCCCTGTCTGGCAGTCCACCGACCACCACGTCACTTCCTCGAGCCGATCTGCGTCGTCAATGGACGCAAGAAGATTGGCAAGCCGGCTCGCTGTGCCGACACCGAATCGGCGCTCCGCAATCATGCGCAGAGCGTTCCGTGTCCCTTCAATCCTGCCTTCGCGCCTGCCTTCGCGCCGATACTGCTCTGGCCACAGTGCAGCGCGGTCCGCCAACGACATGCTCGCCTCCTCCAAAGTCTCGCCTAGCTCCACGGGCATACCCGCCATCCTGCTCGCGACGTCTTGCACCCATGCCGCGAACGCGCGTCCCAGATCCGTGTCGGACGGCGAACTCAGCCATTCGTGCAACGCGACCGTCACATCCGCAAGCTCCTCTCCAGCGTGTCGGTCGCCGAGTCCGACGGCGCATCCCGCGAGCGTGAGACATCGGCCACGTTGCCCGTGGGACGAACTGAGTGTGTGGCGGAAGCGGGAGGGGGGCACAGCCCACCACGAGTCAACGGCCGCCGCGGCCGTGCCGCCGTGCCATGCGCCCGGGATTGGCAGCGGGGACGGTGTTCAGTTGCCGGTCAATAGCCTCGCCCACGGCGGTTGACAAGGGCAGGTGGTGCCGCTCCTCCAGCCAGACGGTCCGGAACCGTTCAACCGTCTCGACGGCCGGCCCCACCATGGCGTCGCCGCCGACGAAAGCGTTCTCCCCGATCTCAGCGAAGTCTGCAAGGGTGAGCTCGTCCCAGCGCTTCGCGCCTCCGAGGCGCAACGCCATAGCCTCATCGGAAATGCACGCCGTCGTCGATAGCAGGTCGTAGGCAGGAGAGAGCTCCGCCTGCGTGGGCTCCCGGTAGATCAGCGACCAGTTCTTAAGATGCATGTCCGCGTTGCCCACCATCGCGCAATAGATCAGCCGTCTCGAGAACTCGCCCAGAGCGTTCCCGCCGGCGAACGCGCCAAGCACGCGCGCGATGTCGCGGTAGCCAAAGCCGTCGTATTTGGCCTGGGGGTACTGCCCGAAGACCTGCGCGAAGTCCTCCGTGTGCACCCTGCGGCCGTCGGCAGCTCGGTCGAAGCGGCGCACCGCCAATGCTTGGCGGCCGTCCATCCAGTCGCCTGACAGGTCCCCGGGCCGTCCAGCCACGTCGGCCACGGGCACGAGGCGGACCTCGGGCGTCTCGATCCCGCACATCGCGGCCATTCGCATCACCGAGAACTCGTTCTCCGGAACGCCGTCGAACCGCGACGACGGCAGCTTCACGATCCAGTCCCCGCCCATGCCACGCGCCGGCACCGTCAAGCCGCCCGACGCCTCCGCAACCGCAGAGAACTTGAGCTGCACGCCGGCAAGCGAGAAACGCAAAAGACCGGGCCGATCGGCGTGATCACGCGGACCATCGCCCTCGAACGCCGACGGCGCCTGTGCGCCGACTCCGATCAGCTCCACCGCTCCGGGCAGGTCCCGCCCGAGCAACTGCAGCAGCGGAAAGTCCAGCGTCTCGGCCACGCCGGCCTTGGCCGCCAGATAGCTGCGCATGTGCCCCTCGGGCAGCAGGTTCGCGAAGTACGGTGGCGACCGGCCACCGCCGGTCGACGCCCGGCGTCCCTCCCGGACCTCCCCCGAAGGATCCAGGAAGGAGAGGCCCAGTACGGGGCGGGAGTGCTGGCGCGTGTAGCGTGGATCGAAGACGAAGGAGACCCGTCCGTTCCTCAGCTTCACGAGCGCGCCGACCTCCTCGCCGCGCAGGCGAACGGCTAACTCTTCGGTCGCCACGCCGACTACTCCAGCTCCTCGCCAGACGCATCGCCGCCGCCGGAGGAGGGCGCATCTTCTGCGCCGACGAGCAGTTCCACGGCCGATGGGCGTCCGCGCTCGGGGTCTGTGCCGCTCTCTGCCAAGGCGCCGAAAACCGCAGGCAACGCCCGACGCGGCACGAGAAGCACTTCGAGCCCGACCGCCCGAGCCACGCGGACAACGTTGGAGAACCTTGGATCGACCTGTCCGTTCTCGATCCGCGAAACATGCGCCTGCCGCAGGCCAGTGCGCAGCTGCAGTTCTCGCTGGGACATGCCCGCTCGCTGCCGCGCCTTCCGCAGTTCGATGTGGCAGGATTGCGGTGTGATCCGGTAGTCCATGAGATGAGGGTTCCTTGACCGCCGATATTCATCATAAGGGATATTTATCACCGCTTGAATCCTTTTTTTATATCAAAAGTGTGCCTTCCTGGTGCGTGAGCATTGCCACATCCGTTCATTCGAGACGCACTCCTCGTAGGGGACGGGCTTGTCCCGTCCCGTCTTGAGTTCAAGACGGGCCTCGCTGTTGTCCCGTGCCGTGCCGAATCCATCGGCAAAATCAACACGGGGGGGACAAGCCCCCCGCCCCTACGGGTCCCGCGCCGGTTTGATCGGTGTGCTTGAAAGTAACCCCCGCCTCGCACATGCCGCAATCCCGGAACGGAGCGCTTTCCTGTCACTCCCCCCTCGCGGGGGAGTCGGGGGAGG
>VXPR01000375.1 GCA_009839405.1 Gammaproteobacteria bacterium | reverse complement strand
GGTAGTTCAGCTGGTTAGAATACCGGCCTGTCACGCCGGGGGTCGCGGGTTCGAATCCCGTCCGCTCCGCCACTTCTGGGCCCCTCATCCTTGACATCAAGGCATCACGAGCCCTATGTTCTGACGCATGAGAACCACGCTTACATTGGATGACGATGTCGTTGCGTTGACCCAGCGCGTGCGCGACGCAAGCGGCCGCAGTCTCAAGGCGACCGTAAACGAGGCTCTGCGACTTGGCTTGACGGGCATGCTGAAGCCCGCTGAGCCAACGCGCCGCCCTTACCGTACGCCATCGGTCGATCTCGGTCGGTGCCTAGTGGGGAGTCTGGACGATGTGGCTGAGGTGCTCGCCAACGCGGAGGACGAGCGCTTTTCGTGATCTTGGTCGATGCCAACCTTCTCGTGTACGCGTACACCGGAAGTCTCCCGCAACACGAGCGCGCAAAGGCATGGCTCGACGAGCAGCTCAATAGTCCGGCGGCGGTGGGCCTGCCATGGCCAAGCCTGTTGGCCTTCGTTCGCCTCGTCAGCAATCCGCGCATCTTCGCGCAACCGGTATCGGTCACCACAGCGTGGCTGCAGGTGGAAGCATGGCTACAGCAAGAGCCGGTCTGGATTCCACTGCCAACGGCTCGCCATTCGGAAGTGCTCGGCCCGGTACTGCAGTTTGCGGAAGGACGCGCCAACCTCGTTCCCGACGCGCACCTCGCGGCATTGGCCATCGAACACGGCCTCACACTGTGCTCTGCCGACGGGGACTTCGCCCGGTTTCCGAATCTGGTGTGGCACGACCCTCTGCGGTCTTGAGACCGTTTGGCGCACATGCGGGAATCATGCATGCCAACATGGAGCGAATTCGTGTGTCCAATCGCGCGTCTGTGGCGCCGCGCCTTTCGTTTTCGATGAGGTAGCGGTCGAACCTGCGAGTCCGCGGTGCGAGCCGCCTGATCGCTCGGAGCTTGAGATATCGGCCGCGGAGCTGTAGGACGGATACTCATGTGTCGGAGTAGCCATCGTGAGTCCGATCAATGCGCATAGGAGCGACTTGATGCGTCGGGACGTGTCAGCTCGCTCGCGTGCGATATGCCGCATTTCATAGGCATCGATCTGGCTTGGGCGGAGAAGTCCAAGCCAAACGAGTCTGGTGCGGTGATGCTGGATCAGGCGGGCACTGTCGTGCACGCCGGATGGGTGGTCGGCGTCGAAGAGGTGCTCGATTGGCTTGACCGACACGCTCCAGCAGACGCGCTGCTGTTCGTTGACGCGCCATTGGTCGTGAACAACGCAGGGGGGCAGCGCTTGTGCGAGAAGGAGGTAGGTCAGCGCTATTGGCGCTGGCGTGTCGCAGGCAACTCCACCAACCGGCGCTCACGCAATCTTGCCGGGGTGACCCTTAGGAGGGCCCTAGACTCCGCATTCCCGCCACACACTTCTTTCGTCCTACACACCGTAGGACATCTCACATGCTCTCCTCTCCGCCCGCAGCCCGCCCGTCCGTGTGCTCCTTCCCGCAGACCTTTCCGTTCTCGCCACACGACGTTCCCTCCCGCGATGGGGCTTCGCTCTCGCCCTTGTCAATGACGGCCCGGTGAGTTGGATCTGGACCCTTGCCGTGGTTGTGTAGGATTTGGTCGTCTGTTGACGTGCACGGACCAAGCGGCGGGCTCGCGGTCGGGCGGGCCGCAGGCAGCGAGGAGAGCGTGGGAGATTGCCTACGGTTTGTAGGAAGGAAAAAGTGTGTGGCGGGAACGAGATCGCCCCCGATTCTCGGCCAAAGCAGCACGACGGTGTGGTGGCATTCTCGCGCGCATGGCCGATCCAGACGGCATGGCGCGCGAACGCGCAGTGGGTTGATGATGCTCAGAAGAAATCCGGCCGTGCACTAGGGTGTGGGTGATGTCCTACGGCGTGTAGGACAGGATGTTTGTGTGTCGGGCGGCTTGCCGACGCGTGGACGCGGATGTCCGACCGGCCGCGCTATGCTTGCGGCGTTGCCAACTGCGGTATGTCCCCATGCCCGACCAACGCACCCGATTCAGGCTCGCCAACGCGATATGCACGCTCGCATTCGGATTGGTGGTTTCGGCCGCCGAGAACCCTGCGCTCGACGAGGGCTACGCCGTGGCGCGGTTCGACGTTCCTTCGACGGCGGTCGGCAAGGACGTTCCGACATCGGTTCTGCTGCCGCCGGGATTCGACCGCGACAGTGCCCCGCCGCTGGTCGTCTGGCTGCACGGCGGCGGAGGAGACCGCGAGCAACTGCCCGAGTACCGCCCGTGGCTCAACGAGTTGACCCGCCAGGACACCATCCCGCCGCTCGTGTTCGTCTCGTTCACCACATCGGCGTTCAGCGGCTTCCTCGGACCTTGGGAGGACTTCATCGCCGACGAACTGCCGCACGCCATGGCCGAACGCTACGGGACGCGGACGGATCGCGAGGCGGTGGCCGTCGCCGGAATCTCGATGGGCGGCTACGGCGCGCTCAAGAGCGCGTTCCGACGTTCCGACCGGTTTGTTGCCGTCGCCGCGATGGAACCGTCCGTCGAGCCTAAATTTACAAGA
>VXPR01000323.1 GCA_009839405.1 Gammaproteobacteria bacterium | reverse complement strand
CGCTAGCGCGCCCTTGCGGGCGCGTTGGCAGTTCGCTGCGCGAACTGCTGGCCTTCGTGCTCGCATTCGCTCGCAGCTACGGCTAGGAGCCAGCGCCGTTTCCTACGGCGCAGCCTCCTAGCTCGACCGTATGCCAGCTTCCGCCTTGGCGGCACGGCAGAACGCGGCCACGGCTGCCGTCAAGTCTTCCACGCGGTGGGTGCCGGTGCGTTCGGTGAAGCAGAAGGAAAGGCGCAGTTCGTCGAGGCCGGCGCGAGGGTTCCTCACCCGGGCGTCCGGCGGATAGAAGTCGTACATCGGCACCACCACGACACCATGCTTTGCCACCATGCGGGCGATGAAGTCGTCGTCGGTGACGATTTCGCCGCCCAGGAAGCGGAAGACCGAGAAGAACCCGGCCTCCGGTCGGGTCCAGTGGAAGCGGTCAGGCCATGCGCCAAGCCCTTCGGCCAGGCCGTCGAGCAGGATGCTGCGGTTCTCGCGATAGATCGTGAGCTTGGCGTCCGCCACAGGCCAGAGGGAGTCGCGCAGCCGACATTCTTCGTCGTGGAGCAGGGACTCGAACGACAAGAGCGCCGCCGGGTTGTGGAACAGGATGTCGGCGCTCGATTCGGTGAGCAGCAGGTCTGAAAGAGGTGCCTCGCGACCGCCGTCGATGGCAAGCCGTGCCTCTGTGTAGGCGAATCCGACGCGCGGCCCCGGCAATCCGATCTTTGAGCCGGTGAACAGATGCACGGTTCGCGCGGGGTCTAATGCGAAGAAGGGCTTCGGGCGCTCGGCTGGCTCCGCGAAGCTGATGTACACATACGGCGCGTCCTCGACAACGAGGATGCCTTCCTGCCGGGCGACGTCGAGGATGGCTTCGCGTCGTCTGGCGCTGAAAGAGAAACCGGCGGGATTGTGGCCGTCGGGAACGGTGTAGTAGAACGGCACGAAACGCCCATCGGCCCGCGCATCCGCGATCGCCTCGCGGAATGCCTCCGGATGTGGCCCCTCTTCATCCATATCCACGCTGTAGATCGCCGCGTGTTGGGAAAGGGTGGCGCGCGCGACGAAGCCGGCATAGGTGGGCGCGTCGGTGATGTAGCCGATCGGCCGCCCCGGTCGTTCAAAGAGCGAACAAAGGAGGTTGATGCCACCGCTGGCACCCACCGTGGGGATGAGGCGGTCGGGGTCCATGGCAACGCCCCAGTCGTTGCCGTACACGTGCGCAAACGAACGTCGCGGTCCCACGGGGCCCAACGTATCGGTGTAGGCATAGGACTCGCGCAGGAACTCCGGCAGCGCATTTGGATCGTTGATTCCTTCTCGCGCCCGCAGATGCTCGTGGAATCGCCGCTCTCCGGCGAGGAAGCCGCGCGGATCGGTGACCTCCGGGCTCGGATAGCCGGCGCCCAGGTGATGGATCGGCAGGCCGCTCGCCTCCGCCACACGCCGGAGCTCCGGCAACGAAGCAGCCATCTTTCGCGTCACCGACACCGGCTGCAACGCAAGCCCCGGCGCGTCCAACGCCACGTTAACCACCGCCACCATCTCCCGCACCGCGCCCAACGCCGCGCATCTTATCCCCTCCGCACGTTCATCCCGCCGACACCCGGCGAACGGCAAGGCCATCGGGTCCCCGAGCCATTGCCATTTGCACAAATCGGCCGATTGCGCCAAATTGTCCGGACCGGCCGAGGAGAGGGGTGCTTCATGCAACCGGACGACGACACTCTGCGCGACATCCATCGTCGCATGGTGCGGATTCGCGTGTTCGAAACGGAGGCTGGCAAGCTGGCGGAGGCAGGACGGATTCCCGGCGCGCTGCATCTCTACGTCGGCCAGGAGGCCGTCGCCGCCGGGATCATGGCGCACCTGTCTGCCGACGACTGGATCACCAGCACGCACCGAGGCCACGGCCACCTCATCGCCAAGGGCGGCGCCTTCGACCGCATGTTCGCCGAGCTCTTCGGACGCGCCACCGGCTACTGTCGCGGCAAGGGCGGCAGCATGCATATCTCGAACATGGAACTCGGCATGCTCGGCGCCAACGGCATCGTCGGCGCCGGGCCGCCCATCGCCGTGGGCGCGGCGTTCACGGCCAAGTACCGCAAGACCGACCGCGTGGCTGTCACTTTCTTCGGCGACGGCGCCAGCAACGAGGGCTCGTTCCACGAGGCCGCCAACATGGCTGCGCTCTACAAGCTGCCGGCGCTGTTCGTGTGCGAGAACAACGGCTACGGCGAGTACACGGCGCAGGCCAATCACCAGGCCATCGTCGATGTGGCGGATCGCGCCGCCGGCTACGGTATGCCCGGGGTCATCGTCGATGGCATGGATGCCGTGGCGGTGTACGAAGCCGCCGACGCCGCGCTTGAACGCGCTCGCGGCGGCGACGGCCCCACGCTCCTCGAATGCAAGACCTACCGCTTCTTCGACCATGTGGGCGTGCGAGGCATGGGGCTCTCGTACCGCACCGACGCCGAACTCGAAGAGTGGCAAAAGCGCGATCCGATCCACATGTTCGAAGCGCGGCTGGCGGAACTCGGTGTGTTGAGCCAAGAGCAGGCGGCCGAGGTCCACGA
>VXPR01000031.1 GCA_009839405.1 Gammaproteobacteria bacterium | reverse complement strand
TGAAGGCCGGCGCGTCGACGGGACGGATACCGGAGAAGGTATCGGTGAACGACCGGGCGACGGTCACCGCCGGGTTGGCGAACGAGGTGGAGGCGGTAAACCAGTAGGCGGCCGTGATATAGAGACCGACCGCCCAGGCGACGGCCTCGGGCCGGAATTTGACCGTGCCGAAAATGGCGGCCAGCAATCCGAACGCCGCGACCGTTTCCGCGAACCACTGGTCCGGGCCGGTGCGCGCCGTCCGGGAGACCTGCCACAGCGCCTCGTTGAACATGGCGTGGGCCGCCAGCATCCCGGCGAGTCCGCCAAGCACCTGGGCGAGGATATAGGCGGCCGCCAGGCCGGCGCCGATTTCGCGGCGCAGCCAAAACGCGATGGTCACGGCCGGGTTGAAGTGGGCGCCGGAGACGGGTCCGAAGACGAGAATGATCACCACCAGGATGGCGCCGGTGGGAATGGTGTTGCCCAGCAACGCGAGCGCGGCGTTCCCGCCGGCCAGCCGTTCGGCCATGATGCCCGACCCGATCACGGTCGCCAGCAGAAAGGCGGTGCCCAGCCACTCGGCTGCGAGGCGTCGGGAGGCGGCGTAGGCGTTCATCATTCGGCGGGCGCCTGCTCGGGCGCGGCGGTATTTTCGGCCGGCAGCAGCAAGGTGCTGATCGAACACGCCGCGAGCATGGCGGCCGACCCGATCAGGCAGGCCGTCACTCCGCCCCATTGATAGAGAAGACCGGACAACAGGGTCCCCATCAGCCGCCCGCCCGCATTGGCCGCGTAATAGAAGCCCACATCCTCGGCGGCCTTCTTCGATCCCGCATAGGCCAGGATCAGATAGGAATGGAGCGACGAGTTGACGGCGAACGGCAGCCCAAAGATGGCGAGCCCGACGACGATCACCCAGGTGGGCGGGATCGGCAGCGCATCCGGCATGGCGGCCAGGATGGCGAGGATCACCGGCACCGCGGTGAGAAGTATCGCCCACAGCCGGGCTTCAGGGACTTCGCGGGAGAGGCCGTCCTCGCTCCGCCGGATCAGCGACGGGGCAGCCGCCTGCACGCCGCCGTAGACGATGGTCCAAACGGCGAGGTAGCCGCCCACCTCCCAGAAACTCCAGCCGCCGGCATAGAGGAACACCGGCACTCCGACGACGAACCACACGTCCCGGGCGCCGAACAGGAAGATCCGCGCCCCGGCGAGGATGTTGACCCCGGCGGACTTGGAGAACAGTTCCTTGACGCTCCCGGACGGGCCCGCCATGCCGAGGTGGGCGGGGAGCGAGATGAAAGCGGCGATCAGGATGATCCCCAGCATGGCCGCCATGGCCCACAGCGCCGGCTGGAAGCCGACGACCTCCAGCGACAGGCCGCCGAGGAAAAAGCCGACGCCCTTCATGGCGTTCTTGGAGCCGGTGAACCACGCTACCCACCTGAACAGCTGGCCGTTGCCCTCGGCGGAGGTGATCTTGATCGCCGATTTGGAGGCGGTCTTGGTGATGTCCTTGGCAACACCGGCAATCCCCTGCGCCGCCACCACCCAGATGACGCTCGCCACCGCGCCCCAGCCCGGGTTGAGCGCCGAGAGGAACAGCAGGCCGCCGATTTGCAGGGCCAGTCCCGCCGACAGCATCCGGGTGATCCCAAATCGGGACGCCAGCCACCCGCCGCCGAGATTGGCGAAGATGCCGGCGGCTTCGTAGAGCAGGAACAGGAAGGCGAGGGTGAAGGGCGAGTAGCCGAGATTGAAGAAGTGCAACAGGACCAGCATTCGGAGCGCCCCATCCGTCAGGGTGAACCCCCAGTAGGACGCGGTGACGATCAGGTAGTTGCGGGCGCCGCTCATCGGTTCAGCGTTCCCTGGACCATATTGGCGAGATCGATCATCCGGCACGCATAGCCCATCTCGTTGTCGTACCACGCATAGACCTTGAGGAGCGTGCCGTCGGTGACCATGGTGGACGGGGCATCGACGATGGCGCTTCGCGTGTCGTTGGCGTAGTCCGCCGACACCAGGGGCCGCCGCTCGATGCCGAGCACCCCGGCGAGCGGCCCGGCGGCGGCCTCTTCGAACAGCGCGTTCACTTGGTCTTCGGTGGCCGGATTCTCCACCTCGAAGACGCAGTCGGTCAGGCTGGCATTCAGCACCGGCGCGCGCACCGCGTGGCCATTGAGCCTGCCCTCGAGCTCCGGGTAGATCAGCGCGATGGCGGTGGCGCTTCCGGTGGTGGTCGGCTGCAGGGACAGCATGGCGGCGCGCGCCCGGCGCAAATCCTGGTGCGGCGCGTCGGTGACCACATTGGTGTTGGTCGGGTCGTGGATGGTGGTGATCTGGCCGTGCCTGATGCCGAGCGCCTCATGCACCCCCTTGACCACCGGCGCCCCGGTAATTGTGGTGCGCGGCGGCGCGGGCAGCTAGTGGGGGTGGGGCGGGGCTGTTATCGGGCCTGGTAGGGCGAGGGGGGTGGGCCGTTCGGTGTTTCGCCCCTCCGCTTTGGGATGCCGACTGGAATCGGCAATTTTTCATTCCTTTAAACCCAGCACCACGACGGCCCCGGCGCGGCTCGATCCGGTGCG
>VXPR01000510.1 GCA_009839405.1 Gammaproteobacteria bacterium | reverse complement strand
GCGACTTCCTTCACCATCTGCGCGCCCATGTTCTCGAACTTGTCCTTGAGTTCGACTTCCTTGGCCACGGACACGCCGTCCTTGGTGACCGTGGGTGCGCCGAAGGACTTGTCAAGCACGACGTTGCGCCCTTTCGGGCCCAGCGTGACCTTGACGGCATCGGCGAGGATGTTGACGCCGGACAGCAGCTTGGAACGGGCGTCGTCGCCGAACGTTACGTCTTTTGCACTCATGTGGGTTTCTCCTTCGTGAATCGCCGGCTAGCTTTCGAGGACGCCGAAGATCTCGGTTTCGGACAGGACCAGAAGCTCCTCTCCGTCGATCTTCACCGTGTTCCCGGCATACTGGCCGAAGATGATCTTGTCGCCGACGCTGACGTCCGGCGTGGTGCGCTCGCCGGTGTCGAGCAGTTTGCCTGGGCCCACCGCGAGGATTTCTCCCTGCGAGGGCTTTTCGGAGGCACTGTCCGGCAACACGATGCCGCCGGCGGACATGGTGTCCTCCTCCAGCCGGCGAACGACAACGCGATCGTGTAGTGGCCGAATGTTCATGACCTAGCTCTCTCCCATGGTTGACAACCAATTCCCAAAGCCTTGCATCAGGCTACCCTTGGCACTCTCGCGGCGAGAGTGCCAAAGCCGCGCGTATCATAGAGGCGAGTTTCGATTATTCAACCCCTGGATGATGCAGGGGCCGTTCGATGGACTGCAGGGGCGGGGTGACGAGGGGTATTGGGTGGAATCCGCTGAACCCACCTTCGAGGAGCGCGTCTGGCAGGTCGTGTCGTCGATTCCGGCGGGTTGCGTCGCCACCTACGGCCAGATTGCCGAACTAGCCGGAGAACCGCGCCGAGCCCGCCACGTGGGCCGCGTGCTCGGCGCCCTGCCACAAGGAAGCCGTCTGCCGTGGCATCGAGTCGTCAATGCATCTGGTCGCAGCTCTCTGCCGGGCGCGGCCGGGGCGGAACAGCGCCGCCGTCTCCGTGATGAAGGCGTTCGCTTCAAGCAAAGCGCGCTGAGCCTCAGCCGCTACCGCTGGGAGCCTTGACCGCCACCCGCCGCGCGATCCATACCAGCACCGCCAAAGACGGCAGCACCATCACCGCCGTCAGCACGAAAAAGAGCGCCCAATCGCCACCCAATCCATCCACCACCATCCCGCTCGACGCCGCTAGCAGGGTGCGGCTGGAGTTGCCGAGGGAGGCTAACGCGCCGTATTGCGCTGCGGTGTGCAAGCGGCTCGTGTAGTACGAGATGAAGGTCACGAACGCCACCGTCGAGAACGCCGAGGTGATGCCGTCCGCAATCACCGCGAGTGAAAAGAGGCGCGTGTCTGGCCCGGCCACGGCGATCCAAGAGAACAGAATGTTTGTTGCCGCCATGGCAACACCGGCGAACAACAGCCCGCGCACAACGCCAAATCGGCCGGCGAAGATGCCAGCGGCGATCGAGCAGGGAACGATCACGAACAAGCCGAGCCCCTTGGAGTAGGTGCCGATGTCGGCGTCGCTGAACCCCACCTCCTTGTAGAACAGGATCACCGTGCGGCCGAGGAACGCCTCCCCCACCTTGAACAGAAAGATGAAGGCAAGGAGGCCAAACGCGAGCGCGACGCCATTTCGGCGGAAGAACTCGGCCACGGCATCGACGTAGGTGCGTTGCAGCCACTCGTGCCAGGACACGCCCGCCGTTGCGACCGGCCGCACCGCAGTTGCCGGTTCCCGAAAGAGGAGCAGCACCAATACCATGATGGCGGCGATCACTCCGGTCAGCAGCAGATACACCAGCGGCCAGCCCAAGGAAGCGACCAGCCAGAACGCCGCAACTCCCGGCAGCATGTTGCCGGTCCACCAGCCGCTAGTCGCCATGGCGGCGCCGTGGCCGATGAGCTCCGGCTCGTCTTCATCGATGATCGTGATGCGATAGGCATCGATGGCGAGGTCCTGGGTTGCCGACGCGACGGCGATCCCTAAGGCCAGCGCGGCCGTCAGCCAGAGGCTGGATGCCGGCCCAGTAATCGCCAGCAACACGGTCAAGCCGATCATCACGGCTTGACACAGCACGATCCAGGACCGGCGCTGGCCCAGTCGATGGAGCCAAGGCAGCCGCACATGGTCGACAAGCGGCGCCCAGAGAAAGTTCACCGTATAGACGACGAACACCGCACCGAACAGGGTGATGGACGACCTCGTCAGTCCCTCGTCCTTGAGCCACGCGGTCATGGCAGACCCGATCAAGAGCCACGGAAAGCCGCTCGCGATGCCGAGCAGAAAGATGCGCCGGATGCGAACGTCGCGCACCAGCGCCCGTGTTAGGGATCGCAAGGAATCGCGCGGCTGGCTGCCTTCGGCTTGGTCAGTCATGCGAAAGCCCGTTTCGGCGGGCTGGGCCTCTGGGGGCGAGGGCATCTTGCCCTCGCACGCGCCGCTCTTTGGAGGGGGCGGGCTTCAAAGGAACGTGCCTGACGGCGTGGGACAAAATCGCCCTCCGCGTTCGTGTGCCGTAAGGGCGTCGGATCGGTCGGCACGGGCGACCACAAGGGTCGCCCCTACGGGAGGTTCAGTCCGCAGCTTCAAT
>VXPR01000125.1 GCA_009839405.1 Gammaproteobacteria bacterium | reverse complement strand
GGCGAGGACGCCTTTTCTCGACTCCCCCGCGAGGGGGGAGTGACAGGGAGGGCCCGCGAACCGCTCTGCGCGGGGTGACAGGAAGGCGCCCGATGTGGAAGCGCTTCCGCGAACGAGGGAACGAGAGTCCTTAAGGCAAGGGCTTCTTGCCTGCTACGCTTCTCGAATGGTCGCTCCTGCGCAACATCAGCCGGCCTTTGTGCTGCATCGGCGGGCCTATCGCGAGACCAGCGCGATCGTCGAATACCTGACGCGGGACTTCGGCCGCATCGCGGCTGTGGTGCGCGGCGTGCGGGGACGCGGCAGGAACCGGCGAGCGGAACCGTTCGACCTCCTCTCCATCGGCTGGCGCGGACGCGGCCAACTGGTGACCGTCACCGATACCGAGCCCGTGCGCTCGCGCGTGCTGGTCGGGGAGCGGCTCTACGCCGGCCTCTACCTGAACGAACTCTTGACGCGCACGCTGCGCCACGAGGATCCCGCACGGGCCCTGTTCGAGCAATACGATGCGGCCTTGAGCCTCCTTGCCTCTGCTGGCGACATGGAGGCCGCGTTGCGCTCGTTCGAACGGCGGCTCTTGGAGGAGATCGGCTACGCGATCCCGCTCGATGTCGAAGTGGAACAGGGCGAGCCGCTGCAGGCCGACCTCCTGTACCGTTTCGACGGTGAGGGATTCCGCCCCTTGCGCGGCGACAAGGACGACGCGGAGCGCCGAGCTGTGGTCGGCAAGGGGGCGGACATCAGAGCCATCGCCGCGGACGACTACAGCCGTCCCGAGGTGCGCAGACTCGCCAAGCGACTGTTTCGCCATGCCCTGCATCCGCACCTCGGCACAACCCCTTTGCGGACGCGCCAACTCATCAGGCAGGCGTATCATCGCCCCCCGCAATGATCCTCCTGCACTCACCGAGACAACACCGTGGTCTGGCTGCGTAAGACCCTGCCGCGCAACGCCGACGGCGAGCCCGTAATGGATGCGTGGCTCGACGCCATCGTGCGCCTCCCGCCGAACGCACGAGGCCGGGTGTGCGAGACGTTCGCGGCGGTGACGGAACCCAAGGCGCGCACCTTGGGTCTCGAACTCGCGGAGCTCCTTTTGGGTCTGCGCATGGATGCGCCATCGGTGATGGCCGGAATGGCGTACTTCGCGGTGACGCGGGGCGAACCTCGCGAAGGCGAGCTTCCTTGGCTGGAACCGGATACGGCGGCACTGATCGATGCGGTGCGGCGCCTCTCCACCACCGACGTGCTTGCCTTTGCCGATTCGCCTCTGCTTTCCAGCGAGCGCAAAACCCAGGCCGGCAACGTTCGCAGCATGTTGATCTCCTTGATCGACGATCCGAGGGTGGCGGTGATAAAGCTCGCCGAACGGGTGGTGGCGCTGGGCCAGGCAAAGCATAAAGCCGCCGATGCGCAGCGGCGGGCGGCGCGTGAAGGGCTGGTTTTCTTCGCGCCGCTGGCGGGTCGCCTAGGCATCGGCCAACTCAAGTGGGCAATCGAAGACCTCGCCTTCCGCTACCTCTTCCCCGCCGAGTATTCGAAGATCGCCTCGCTGCTGGTGGGGCGACGCACGGAACGTGAGCGCCATGTCGAGGCGGTGCGTCAGGACTTGGCGTTCCGTCTGGAAGCCAAGGGCGTACACGCCGAGGTGCATGGTCGCGCCAAACACATCTACAGCATTTGGCAGAAGATGCGGCGCAAGGGCATCGGCTTCGCCTCGGTACACGATGTGCAAGCGCTGCGTGTGCTCGTCGACGACGTGGAGGCTTGCTACAACGTGCTCGGTGTCGTTCACACCCAGTGGCCGCACATCCGCAACGAGTTCGACGACTACATCACCAACCCCAAGGAGAACGGCTACCGCTCCATCCACACCGCCGTCATCGGCCCCATGGGGCGGATGCTGGAGGTGCAGATTCGCACCCACGAGATGCACGAGGAAGCGGAACTCGGCGTTTGCGCGCACTGGGCCTACAAGGGCCACGACGAAGGCGAGGCGGACAAGGCCAACTGGCTGCGCAGCGTGCTCGACTGGCACGACGAACTGAACGGTGCGGCACAGGGCGGCGGCCGCGCCGCGGACGGAGCGGAAAGTCCGGAAAGAACCTTCGTCACCACGCCGCAGGGGCACGTGGTGGACTTGAGCGTCGGCGCGACGGCGCTCGACTTCGCGTTCCGAATCCACACCGACGTGGGCCTGCGCTGCTCTGGCGCGTTGGTGGACGGCAAGCCCACGCCGCTCAACGTGCCGCTGCGCACGGGGCAGTCGGTGGATGTCCAAACCAGCGAAGCCGAGGCGCCCAAGCGAGAGTGGCTGAACCCAAGCCTCGGCTACGTCACAACGGCGCGGGCACGCTCGAAGATTCAGGCTTGGTTCCGGGCCCAGTTGGCGGAATCCAACATCCGCGCTGGCGAGGCGCTCTTGCACGAGACGCTGGAACGGCTGGGATTGCCTGCGGATCTGGAACGGTTGGCGGATTCCGCTGGCTACGACTCGGTGCATGCGCTGGCGCTGGCGGTGGGCGTTGGCGACCAGTTGGTAGTGGACCTCGTGCACGACATGCTGGCACTGGAGAACGG
>VXPR01000374.1 GCA_009839405.1 Gammaproteobacteria bacterium | reverse complement strand
CGCACGGACCGCGCCCTGCGGCGCGTGCGAGGGCAAGATGCCCTCCCCCAAGTACTCGCCCCAAGGTCGCCCTCGCGGTCGTGGCCGGCGTCAGTTCCTTCCGCGTCAGCGACTCGGCGTCCCCGGCGGGTTGGCAACTCTGAAGGCCCTGCTACCGCCCCGTGTTCACCATCACGCGATGCATGACGCGATCGTAGGGCTTGTCGCGCACGACATAATGCTGCGTCTTCTCGTTGTCCCAGATCACGAGGGTGCCGGGTTGCCACGACACGCGAAGCTGCAACTCCGGCACCGCAGTCTGACGGAACAGGAACGCTAGCAGGACATCGCTTTCATCCTGCCGCAGTTCGCATATGCGGGTGGTGTAGAGCTGGTTGACATACAGCGACTTGATGCCGGAATCCGGGTCTTCCATCACCACCGGATGCACCACCGGTTCCGCCTCCGGCTTCGACGCGCCCCAGCTGTTCAGCGCCGTCAGACCCTCCAGAAACTCCTTCAGCGGCGGCGACAGGCGTTCGTAGGCGCCCACCATGTCTGCAAACAAGGTGTCGCGCCCGAACGGCGGCACTTCGATGGCTTGCAGGAACGTGAACCACTGCGTCTTCTCCCGCGGTGGCCCGTCCGTGTGCCAGCTATCGCCCACGTCGATCCCGGTGGCGTAATCCCGCCCGACGATCCGCTTCACGCCAGCGTGCCCGGTTACGTCATCCCAAATCGGATGCTGCGCCCGCTCCGCCTCCCCGAACTCCTCGGCGAACGCCAGCAAATCGTCCGGCGCCATGTCGCCCTGATCGGGTGCGACCAGCACCTTGAACTGCGGCAGTGCGTCCTTTACGGCGGCTACGGCGTCGGCGCCTTGCCGGCGAAAGTCCAAGTCGATCCGCGCCCCAAGAGTGCCGTTCAGCGGTTGTGGATTCAGCATTGCCCAGCCCTTGATCTTGCAGCCGAGCCGCACGATGCCACAATCCCCACGCCGCGCAAGGAGCCCGTAAGCCAGCAGTTCGAATGGTGAGTTGCCGCCGCGTCCGTCAGGGCGCTCGCTTGCCTTGCGGCAGGTTGCGGCAGTGATTACGCTTTGGGCAGGGGTTGCCAATGGCGGGACGAGAAAGGATGCGTTTTCGGGCGTGTTGCGGGCTGGTTCGGATGGCTACCGCGGCCGCATCGCTGTGGGCTTGTGGGGCTCTGGCGTTCGAGGCCGAGATGCGTCCGTTGCTCGACAGTTCTTGCATGGCCTGTCACAGCAATCTGGTGCTGAGTTCGCTGGATCTGACGCAGACGGGATTTGATCTTTCCGACCCTGCGGCGTTTCGGGTTTGGGAGCGGGTTTACGACCGGGTGCGCCGGGGGGAGATGCCGCCGGCACCTATGCCGGCTCCGCCTGGAGAAGTGCTTGAACCGGCGCTCGGGGCACTCAAGGAAACGCTTATCGAGGCCAATCTTGCCGCGCGGGGGCCGCAGCGGACGCCACTTCGCCGCTTGACGCGGCTCGAGTATCGCTACACGTTGGCTGATCTGCTGCAGATTGACGTCGAGCACGCGGCGGGGCTGGCCGAAGGGTTGCCGGCCGAGGCGGATTCGGGCGGGTTCGACACCGTGGCGGCGAGTCAGGGCATCTCGGCGCTGCATGTGCGCAAGTATCTTGATGCAGCCGACCGAGCCCTGGACCTTGCCCTCAATCTCGGTCCGCGGCCCGAGACGCAGACGTTCAAGGTTGAGTATGCGGAGTCGGGCTATCTCAACTTCATGCACGATGGCGAATTCCTGGGCGCTGGCGTCACCATGAAAGTGGGCGACGCCGTGGCGACCTTCTTCGACTCTGCCTCCACCTACATGTTCCACACTGACACCGAAGGCTATTCCGTGCCCGCCGCCGGGCGCTACAAGGTGACGGTGGAGGCGCGCCCCTACCAGGCCACGTCACCCGTCACGCTGACGGTGTTCAAGGGCAAGGAGGGCGTGGCGGCTGCGGCGGCGCTCACGGAACTCATCGGCAGCTTCGATCTCGTTGACGACGAGATGCGCGCATTGGAGGTGGCGACGTTCCTGCGTCCCGGCGACGTGGTGAGTCCTTCGGTAGCGGATCTCAAGAAGCCGGAAGGCGATTACGTCAACTACTACGCGCCGGAGAACAACGTGCGCGACTACAAGGGGGAGGGAATCGCCATCCGTTCGCTTGCGGTGGAAGGCCCGCTGCATGACGCCTGGCCTCCGCCGAGCACGTTCGGCTTGCTTGGCGACCTCGCGATCGAGAACGGGTTGCCGGTGCTGACGAAGGAGCCCTACGCGCACATCCAGGACATCGTCGCCGACTTCGCGGCGCGGGCGTTCCGGCGGCCGCCATCGGCGGAGGAAGTGGAGGCATATGCGAGCTTGGCGCAATCGCTGCTCGAAGAGGGCGAGTCGTTCCTGAACGCCTTGCGGGTGCCGCTCAGAGCTGTCCTAAGTTCGCCTTCGTTCCTGTTCCACGCCCGCAGTTCGCGCAGCGAACTGCCAACGCGCCCGCCCGGGCGCGCCCCCGCCGCGGGGGCGCGTTTTTTATAAAACCAAGCGCCCCCCCGATGGTATTTAAAAATGGGGCGGAAGAC
>VXPR01000325.1 GCA_009839405.1 Gammaproteobacteria bacterium | reverse complement strand
CCAGCCCACCCAACTTTTTTTTTTTAAAACCTCAAGACGCCCTTCGTTATTCCTTTCGTTCTCGTGGGCTCGGAGTTTTGTTAAAGACACTGCGACTGGGGCGACCACAAGGTCGCCCTACGGAACTGCTGGCCTTCGTGCCGGCTATAGTCGCGAGGGGAGACGAGGCGAAAGAGAGGGGCGATGACGACGCTTACCATCACCGGCGGCAAGCGGATTGACGTGGATGCCGGCACGACTTGCGACGACGATCTTCACATCGCGGACGACGTGGTGGTAGACGCGCTCGACGGGCCGGCGGATCGCGTCGTGGACGTCGGCGGCGCCTTCGTCGCACCCGGTTTCATCGACCTGCACACGCACGTCTTCAGCCACCCGCTCTTCGCCACGGCTCGCCTCGAAGCAGACCGCATCGGTACTCGGCAGGGGGTGGCTTGTGTGGTGGATGCCGGGTCGTCCGGGGCGACCACCATCGACGCCTTCCCGCGCTTCGTCCATGAGACGCAGCAAACGCGGGTGTTCGCATTCATCAACATCGGCAGCCCGGGCCTGCCGAACCTGGGTGGCGGCCATGCCTCGCGCCCGGACCTTTGCGACCTGCCCGGCGTCGTGCGCGCGCTCGAGCGCCACGACTGGCTGGTGGGCGTGAAGGTGCTCGCCAGCGCCTCGCATACCGGCAGCTTTGGCATCGAGGCGGTGAAGCTGGCGCGCAAGGCGGCGGAACTGGCGGGCAGGCCGGTGATGCTCCACATCGGCAACGCGCCGCCGCTCATCGACGACGTGCTCGAACTGCTGCGGCCCGGCGACATCGTCACCCACACCTACCACGGCAAGGTAGGCGGCGTTCTGGGCTATCGCGATCGGGTGATACCGGCCTTTCGCGATGCGGTGGAGCGCGGCGTGATCGTCGACGTCGGGCATGGCCGTTCGTCGTTCAGCTTCCGGGTTTGCGAGACGGCGCTGGCGCAGGGCCTGCCGGTACACACGATCAGTTCGGACCTGCACCGCGGCAACCTCGACCACCATGCGGTGTCGCTGGCACGCACGATGAGCAAGCTGCGGGCACTCGGCATGTCGCTCGTGGACACGGTGCGGGCGGTCACCCTGGCCCCCGCGGGGGCCGTTGGCCTCGAACAGCTCGGCTTCGGAGCTTTCACCGTCGGCAAGCCGGCATACGCCACCGTGTTCGAGGAGACCACCGAACCGTGGCAGGTGGAGGACGCCGAGGGCGAACAGCGCACCGTACCCGGCCGCATCGAGACCCGGGGCGTCGCCATCGGCAGCACCTACCACGAGCGGGACGCGCCCTTGTGAATCCGTTTCGCCGCATCGGCGTCGAGACCGTCATCAACGCGGCCGGCAAAATGACCGCTCTCGGGGGAACGGCACAACACCAGACCGTGGCCCAAGCGCAGGCCGAGGCCGCCCAAGCGCATGTGGATCTGGCCGAGCTCCGCCATGCCGCCGGCCAACGCATCGCAACCCGCACCGGCGCCGAGGCGGCCTGCATCACCACCGGGGCGGCCGCCGGCATCGCCATCGGCGTCGCCGCCATCCTCACCGGGCGCGACCTCGAGAAGATTCGTCGCGTGCCCGATGTTCCTGCACCGAGGGACATCCTGATCCAACGCGGCCACGACGTGGATTTCGGTGCGGAAGTGACGCAGATGATCCGCTTGGGCGGCGGCCGGCCGGTGGTGTTCGGCACCCTCGATGCGGTGACGGAGGACGACCTCTCCGCAAAGCTGTCGGCGGACGCCAAGGCCATCGTGTACGTCAAGTCGCACCACGCAGTGCAGCAGAATCGCCTGCCCCTCGCCGCTTGTCTCGGCCGCGGCGTTCCGATGTTGGTGGATGCCGCTGCCGAAAGCGATGTCCTGAGCTACATCGCGGCCGGCGCCGATCTCGTGACGTACTCCGGCGGCAAGGCCATCGGTGGCCCCACCTGCGGCTTCATTGCCGGTCGCCACGACCTCATCGAAGCGTGCGAGTTGCAGGGTCGCGGCATCGCCCGCGCCATGAAGGTGGGCAAGGAACAGATCATGGGCCTGATGGCGGCGCTCGACAGGTTCGAGCCGTCCGCCGGCGACGACGAGGCCATTCTCGCCGCGCTCCATGCTGGACTCTCGTCGTTCGCGAACGCGCGCATCGTCCCGGATCGCGCCGGTCGCCCTATCCGCCGGGTGGGCCTGGCAGAGCCGCCCGACGTGCTGCAGGCTCTAGTGGAGCATCTGGCCGCGAACGCACCGAGCATCCGCACGCGCAACCATCAAGTGACCGAAGGTCTGCTCCTGTTCGATGTGCGCGAACTGCGTCGGCACGACGTGCCCATCATCGTCGAACGCGTACGGACCTTCTATGCCGAAATGGCGTCCTCCCCAACAGCCCCCGAACAACGACGGGCTTCGTAAAGGGAGACACCCGTACGGGCTCCTAGCCGGCGGGTGAGCGGATGCGGACCAGAAGGCCCGCAGTTCGCGCAGCGAACTGCCGACGCGCCCGCCCGGGCGCGCCCCCGCCCCGGCCCCGCCCGGGGGGGTGGGGGTGGTGGGTGGCGGGGGCGGGGGCGGGTGGGGGGGGGGGCGTGCGCGTGGGGGCGGCGGGGGG
>VXPR01000600.1 GCA_009839405.1 Gammaproteobacteria bacterium | reverse complement strand
ACCAGTCAGGGCAGTGTCGGTGCCGAAGCCGATCTGGGTAAAGAGGCGCCCCTTCACCTTAAACATGCCGTTGCCGCGACTGTTGAGGTCGTCCCAGCGAGAAGGGAAGTAGTTGAGATACCCCTTCACCTCCGAGCTGTTGTTGAACATCAGCGAATGGCTGGAGAAGATGCCGAGGCGGTTGGCGAAGCCGTCGACGTTGGTCTGGCCGCTGAAGAAGAGCGAATTGCGAATCTGCCGGAAGCGCTTGAGGTTGGCGTAGCGGATGATGCCGTAGCGGGCGACGATGGCGTCGTTGCGGCCGATGAAGCCCAAGGCGCGCATGGAAAGGTCGCGGTCGATGTAGTCGAGGGCGCCGCTGTGGATGAGGCCCCGGCGCTGGAAGAACTGGAAGTCGTTGTAGATGCCGTGACCGGTGACGGCGGCGCTATCGCGATCGTTCGGCGGGGCGTAGCTGTACACGTACTGGCCATCCCAGCTCAGCCGCCCGCGTGGCGACCGCACGTGGGCGTCGATGCCGTGGACGATGGCGGGGTCGCGCTCGCCGGGAAGGTTCACCATCGTACCCATGTAGCCGATGGAGCGGCGACCGGAACCTGTCTGCTCGTAGAGCGCCCGGACGACGCCGAAGTCGCGCCCCTCGCCTTCCCACTCGACCTCGGCGCCCGACTCGTCGGTTCCGCGCAGGACGACATCGTCTTCCATCGCGCCGAGCACGCCGAAGCGCAGGCCAGCGGCTTGGCCCACTAGCTTAGCGGCGCCGAGAAGGTCCGTGGGCCGGCTGCGCTCGACCCCGCTCACCTCAATCCCGTCCGGAACGTCGTTGACCAGCTGCCGTGGCGCGCCGCCGATGCGGCGGGTGTTGATCAGGGTGGTGGGCTCAGGCGTGAAAGTCGAGGGCGTGGCACGGGCGCCACTGCCTTGCGGGCCGCGGTAGCGGTTCACGTCTGCCCGGGGTGAGGTGAAGAAGACCTCATTGCCTTCCAGGAAGAACTGGCGTTTCTCCGGGAAGAAGGTCTCGTAGGCGGTGAGGTTCACCACCACGTCGTCGGACTCGACCGCGCCGAAGTCGGGGTTCAGGGTGGCCGTGAGTTGGAGGTTTGGCGACGGGCGGTAGGCGAAGTCCACGCCGACCCGGGCGCGCTGATCCTCGGCGAGCTGATCCACGGTGCCGGACATATACGGGAACGCCGCGATCTGGCGGGTGGGCTGCACGCCGGGAAGGGTGACCGGCTGCAGGCCGGAGATGAAGCGGCCCCCGGTGCGCGGCAGCGCCGGCCAGCTCCACGTCTCGTCGAGATGCGCCACCTGGCGCTTGAGCCAGAAGCCCATTTCGCGCTCACCTTCGCCAGGCGGCATCGCCATCATGGACCAGGGCAAGAACATCTCGGCGCTCCAGCCGGTGTCCGTCAGGGCGGTGGCCGCTTCCCAAGGGCCATCCCATTGCTCGGTCATGGTGTATTCCGGCAGCACCTTGCCGTCCTGCAGCGAGCCGCCGAGATTCACCATGAACCAGTAGCCGTAGAGGCCGTCGCCGCTGGTGTCGAGGGCAACGCCGAACTGGTCGCGGTTGATGTACTGGTCACGCGCCGACAGCCGGGTGATGAGGGTGTCTGGCGGCTGCTCCATCACCGCCGAGACGTAGAGCCCCCGGTCGGTATAGAAGAACCGGCTGACGGTGGCATAGGAGGTCTCGGCCAGGGTGTCGGGCTCGCTCACGAGCATGTTGTCGTAGCTCGCGACGCCCTGCCACTCGATCTCGTCGACGTTGCCGTCGAGGCGAATGTCGGCGTCGTTGATGTAGGCGACGTTGACCGCCCCTTCCTCGTCGCCCCGGACGTTGAGCTTGAGGCGCCAGTCGGACTCGGCCGCGGCAGTGGTCTCGGCATCGGGCAGAGCCGCAGGCGCCGGGTCGGCCGCCGGCATCTCGTCGGGCGCGGCGGGCACCGGCTCCGGGTCCGCCGCCGCAGTCTGCGTCTGGTCGTCGCAGCGACATTCTTCGGCAATGACCGGCGCCGAGGCCCCTGCAAGATACCAAGCCCCAAACCCGGCGCTTTGGGCACGGCTGACGAGTGCCCGTGCCGCCGCCTCGGCCAAGGCCGGCGACATCAGTCGGTGAAACACCTGTCCATCCAGCCGAACCTGAACGATCCGGCAGTCGACGCCCAGCGCCGCCGAGACCCGCGCCTTGGCCGTATCGGCAAAGTGCGGTGTCAGCCAACTGCCAAACACAACCGCGCCACGCTCGGCCGCCGCCGCGCCCTGCGCCGAAACCGCAAGCACACAGGCAGCCAAGCCGCAAAACGCGACACTTCTGACAAGGCGGGAGAGCATTGAGCGCGCAAGCGTACTCGAAAACCCGCATGGAACGCTAGCGACGCACCGCCGACCAGGGCCAGGGAGCCGTTTTGCGGATGCCGCAAGAAAAGCGGCCCCGTTCCTTGCGCCATGTGGCGCTATGGCGGTATCGTTCGCGCCGCGTTTTTGTGGCGTTTTCCGCTCTGGGCGCAGGCGAGCTTGAGGGACGGTCAGGGGCGAGCGGGGCGGATGGCGTCAGTCAACATCGATGGGGCGCGCTACGAGCTGAAGGACGGCGACAACCTCCTGCAGGCGGTGCTGTCC
>VXPR01000365.1 GCA_009839405.1 Gammaproteobacteria bacterium | reverse complement strand
CTACTGCTTCGTGGCCGACACGGGCACGGCGGACGACTTGGTCTCCCTGTTCTGGGACGACGCGACCCTCTGGTTCGGCGAACGCTCGCGCAACGACGGCGCAGAGGGCATTCGCAGGGGCCAGGAGCGATGGATCGAGAAGATGCGAGACCCGGTTGTGGACCTCAGGCATCTCATCTACGCCCCGGCCATTCGGATCGAAGGCAGCCTCGCGACGGCCGAAACCTACTACGACGCCGACGGCCACTCGCGCAAGCTCGGCAGCCCCATCTTCCTTCGCGGCATCTACCGAGACGTACTCGAAAAGCGTTGCGGCGAGTGGCGCTTCCGCGAACGCCGCATCGTCATCATGCACTCGACGCGGAAGGACCTACCGCGGGAGGAGGAAGTGGAGACTGGGGGCTGATTTTCGCTTTCGACCGTCCGCAACCCGATCCATTGCACGGCGCACAGTCGATCTGTGGTGCCTGGGGAGAGACTCGAACTCTCACATGGTTGCCCATACCAGATTTTGAGTCTGGCGCGTCTACCAATTTCGCCACCCAGGCTTGGGTTCGAAGCGTGAGCGTCATTGTGGGGCTGGGGGGCTGGTAGTCAAGGATTCCGGTCGCTGCCGGCGGCTGGCAAGCGTGGAGTAAGATTCTTCGCTTTCGGGGAGAGACGGCTCTTGCGCAGGCAGTTCGCGGCGTCTCTAGGGGCGGCATGCGTCGTCTCGCTAGGGGCGTGCTACACCGAGCGTGGCTCCGGCGAGGTGACGATGGTTTCGCACGACGTCACCGGTTTCACCAGCATCAGCCTTGTGGGGGACGGGGAACTCTCCGTGACGCCGGGCGCTTTTGGCGTGTCGGTGTCGGCAGAGGACAACGTCATGCCATCCGTGGTTGTCGAGGTGGATGGCGATACGCTCGTGCTGCGGCGGGACAGCGATTGGGGTGAGGGGGTGCGCCCAACGTATCCCATCGAGTTCATGGTTTCGCTGCCCGAAATCAAGGTGTTGCGCGTCTCTGGGAGCGGTCGTGCGGCGGTGCAGGATGTGCCGGTCGCGGACGGCCTGATGCTCATCGTCTACGGCTCGGGCGAGATTCGGGTGGCTTCGGCGCAAGCGCCCACCGTGGTGGCGGATGTGGAGGGGTCGGGGCAGGTTACGCTCGATGACGTGAGTGCGTCGCGGCTCGTCAGCCAGATCGATGGTTCGGGGCGGGTTACGGCAACCGGTACCGCGGGAGACCTGAACGTCGACATCGGCGGTTCCGGCCTGCACCGCTCCACGGGTCTCAGGACGACGGGTGCTGCGGAGGTCGAGATTGTGGGTTCGGGGCAGGCGTTGGTTTGGGTGGAGCAGCGTCTCGATGTGCAGATCAACGGCAGCGGCACGGTGACCTATCGAGGCGACCCCACGGTGAATGCGGTTGGCGGCGCGGGAGATAGCGTACGCCGTCAGGGCGGCTGACCGGGCGCTGTGGCCTCGCGTGACTGGCGGCGTTCCGACTTTGCCTTCGACCTGCCGCCGGAGTTGATCGCCCAGAGGCCCGGCGAGCAGCGCTCGGCGAGCCGTTTGCTGGTGGTTGGCGAGGCGGGTCTCGCGCATCGCCGGTTTGTGGACTTGCCCGAGTTGCTTGCACCGGGCGATCTCTTGGTAGTGAACGACACTCGGGTCATCAAGGCGCGGCTGCACGGCGTGAAGGACAGCGGCGGCCGCGCCGAGATCCTTGTCGAGCGCATCGAGGACGATCAGCGGGCGCTTTGTCAGGTTCGGTCCAGCAAGCCGCTAAAGCCGGGCCGGCAGGTGCAGGTGGCGGACGTCTCGCTCCGCGTGCTGGAGCGTAGGGGCGAGTTCTACCTGCTGGAGTTTCCGGAGGGCGTGGCGGCGGTTCTGGAACGTCACGGCCACGTGCCACTTCCGCCCTATATCGAGCGTGCGGACGACGACGGGGATGCAGAACGCTACCAGACGGTGTTTGCTCGGCACGCTGGTGCGGTGGCTGCGCCGACAGCCGGCCTGCACTTTGACGAAAGCGTGCTCGCCGCGGTGCGCGACAGGGGTGTGGAGGTGGCGACAGTGACGCTGCACGTCGGTGCTGGGACGTTCCAGCCGATGCGCGTGGAGAACGTGTCGCAGCATCGAATGCACGCGGAGCGCTACCAGATTCCGGCGGCGACTCGGGAACGGCTTGACGCTTGCGAGGGACGAGTCGTTGCCGTTGGCACCACGGTAGTCCGAACGCTGGAAGGTGCCGCGGCGAGCGGGGCGGACTCGGGCGAGACTCGATTGTTCATCACGCCAGGGTTTCGGTTTCGCGTGGTCGATGCGCTCATCACGAACTTCCACCTGCCGGAGTCGACGCTGCTGATGCTGGTGTCCGCATTCGCCGGTGCAGAACGGGTGCGACGGGCCTACGCGGAGGCGGTCGCTGACCGCTATCGATTCTTCAGCTATGGCGACGCCATGTTCTGCACTCGTCGGGGAGATTGAGGCTCCGTTTGACCTCGTCTCCATGCCCGAGGCGGCCCGCATTCGCCATCGCCCCCGGCGCGACCTTGGCCCCCCCCCCCGCGAGAGGGGCGGCGCGGGGGGCGGACAGGCACCCCCGCGGGGGGGGCGGGGGGCCGGGGGGGCGCGGCGCGGG
>VXPR01000437.1 GCA_009839405.1 Gammaproteobacteria bacterium | reverse complement strand
AACATGACTCGATCTCACGGAGTGCGGTCACCGTCATTTCCGCAGGCGCGGCCGGCCACGCCGCAGGCGCGTCGGCGATCCAGAGCGATGAGTTGGCGCTCAGCCTCATTCCTTTACCTCCCATGAGCCGCTAGATAAGTCGCTTAAGGAGCGTCGAGGTTGCGCTAGGGAGGTTCCGGCGCACTACGAGCTCGTCCACTAGCATCACCGGAATCGTGGCGGAGAATTCCTTGAGGTCGCGCAGGGCCTCGTCGGACGGCTCATCCGGCGTGAGCGGTCCGTGGAGGCCTATAACGAACTGTCTCCTCGGTCCCTTGGATGCGAAGATCGGTGCCGTTACCTCCGCGAGCCCAGGGATAGAGAGTTCCTTGTCCCGCTCCAGGGCTAGGCCGTCGATGCCGTGCCGCTCCAGATCCTGGAAGAGCAGTTCCGTCGACCGCTCGAGACGCGCGGCGTCAAGCGTCGGCGCCGTGCCGAACAGCGCGAACCGGAGCAGGCTGGCCCCTACATGGCGATCGAGGAGGTCGTGCTCAAACTTGTTCTTGTAGCTGCGGAGGCAGCGATAGCAGGAGCGGTCGCAGTTCTCGGGGCACTTCTCCAAAATCCGCAACGCGTCTTCGAAGACGAGCAGTCGAAGCCGTCCGACCTGCTGGGCAAAGCCTGCTCCGCCAGGGAGCGTGTCATACAGGTAGATCTCGGCTTCCCGCCCGTCTCTGCCTGCGGCCGTCAAGGCAGGCCGGTACTCGGCTTGGAGTTCGTTGGCCTCGAGTTGAAGTCGCGCGCAGGCGGCCTTAGTGAGCGCCTCACTGATCGTGCGGAGCGCAACCTCCGTTGCGAGCAGGCTTGGCATCAGCGTAAGGGGTGGCGTCACGCTAATCGAGACGAGGAGCACGTCGCTGATAAAGTCGGTCCCGAGGACGAGACCCTTGGCCGCGCGCCCGCCCGGGCAGTTGGCGTCCTTCGGGTCGGGGTACGGCTTCCGATGCGCCACGCCGACCACCCCCTTGGGCAATGCGGTCGGTTCGATGAGACCACACTTCGTGCAGTACGTGTAGCCCTCGTCACGAGGTCCACGGTTCGTAACGAGGAGGTGCTGCCGCGTGTGGTGCACACGAATGTAGTCGTTGAGCCGGCTCCACTTGGATTCGTCCGGCGGCGTATGCATCGTCAGCTTGGCACGCGTGGCATAGCTACGAGAAGGCTGGTCGTCGGGCGACGTCCCTTCCTCCTTGCTCACCGGGTGCGCGAAGCCGGGAGGGCGCAGCCAGTGCCTCGCTGGGCCAAAGGTTCCAACCCCGCCGCACGCTTCACAGTCCTTCGTCTCTCCGCGCGTCCCGTCGTTCAGGGTCGTCGTCCTGGCGTAGTGGCAGTATCGGCACTCGTAGTAGAGCTTCCGAATTCGCCAAGCGCGATAGCGGTCGTTCCGCATCGGCGAGTAGACGGCCCCCGAAGTCCACAGCTTGTTCCCGATCCACACCTCCTTGCCGGGCGCGTACTGTGACAGCGCCGTCGGGAGGCCCTGCGACGGCGTAAAACGGAACGCTGGCCGATAGTGCGTGGAGAGATCCGGATCGAAGACGTGGAAGGATGCGACGTCCGTCGGAAAGGCGTAACGCGGGAGCACGGCCTTGTACAGGAGACGGTCGAGGAAGTTCTCGGACGATGGGTCCCGCCCAGGTCGCTCCTCACCCTCCTCGTCGGGTGCCTCGAGGCTCGTGTCGACTTCGCCGTCCGCCGCCACTTGCGTCACCGCAGCGGCCGCACTCGCTTTGCCAGCGGTGCCTGGATCGTAATCGATCGCCTCATCTATCGGCTGGAGAGTGCCCTTGACGAGTTCGTCGAGGAGCTGCTGGCGATAAGGCCCGGCGATCTCGCTCGGAAGCCACGCCGCGACATCGGCCTTCAACCCGGCTTCGTTTGAACAAAGCCATTCCTCGAGGTCGGGCCGGTTCAGCACCTTCTTAGGATTCTTGAAATCGAGCACAGTGCCGAGCACGGCGAACAGATGCGGCTGTGCATCGGGTTTGATCTCAGGCAGTTTCTCCTGGTGGTATCGCTGCAGCAGGTACGCGGTGACGTGGCGCCGGGCGATCTCGAGGTTGTCCAGAGTGAGCGTCGGATCGTCGACGGGACCGCGGATCATCTGGTCAGGGTGTGTGAAGTAGTGCTCGTCGTGGCTGTCAGCGCTGCCAAAGGCGGTCACCGTGGCTACCGCGTGCCCGCGCCTTCCGGCTCGGCCGGCGCGCTGTTGGTAGTTGGCGCGCGCTGGTGGCATGTTGCGGAGCGACACACCCGAGAGCGTGCCGATGTCGATACCCACCTCCATCGTTGTAGTGCACGACAAAACATCGATTGCGGGGCGCTCGCGGCCCGTGTCATCGGGCCCTAGATCCACATCCTGGAATAGCAGTTCGTGCTCTTCTGCCATCGAAAACACCTCGTCCGCCTGGGCGGTGTTGAGCTGGGCCGTGTGTTCGGCGGAGATGAGCGCCATCGGGGTTGTGGGGGGGGTGCGAAGCGCTTCGACCGTGCTCGCCCGGTAGTAGCCTTTCCGCGCGACAAAGACAGGATCCTCGCTTGGATCGATGGGTGCGGCGGAGTCCTGTCCGCAGTTCACGCAGGTCGTTCGCC
>VXPR01000046.1 GCA_009839405.1 Gammaproteobacteria bacterium | reverse complement strand
GACATCGACTACGTCAAGGTTCGGGACGCGGAAAGCGACAGGACGATCTATCTCGCCGAAGGGCGGCTCGAACACTATCGCTCCCGACATCCCGAGCTCGAAGTGGTCGCGAGCATGAAGGGTCGCGACTTGGCCGGCCGCACCTACGAGCCGCTGTTCGACTACTTCGAAGCGGAACGTGCACGCGGCGCATTCCAGGTGGTGCTCGACGACTACGTGACCGCCGACGAAGGCACCGGGCTCGTCCATCAAGCGCCGGCGTTCGGCGAGGACGACCACCGCGTGCTGCGAGCCGCTGGCATCGATGCCTTCGCCTGCCCGGTGACGATGGCGGGCGTCTTCACCGAGGAGGTGCGCGACTTCGCCGGCCAGTATGTGAAAGATGCCGACCGGGCCATCACCAAGCGCCTCAAGGCAAACGGCTCGCTCTACGACGAAGCCGTCATCAACCACAGCTATCCCTTCTGCTGGCGCAGCGACACGCCGCTCATCTATCGCGCCGTGCCTTCATGGTTCGTGCGCGTCACCGACATCGCGGACAAGCTCGTGGCCGCCAATGACGAGGTGCATTGGGTGCCCGGCCACCTCAAAGAGGGCCGGATGGGCAATTGGCTCAAGGGCGCCATCGACTGGGCCATCTCCCGCAACCGCGTCTGGGGTACGCCGCTGCCGCTGTGGGAAAACGACGTCACCGGGAAAGTGCGCTGCCTGGGTTCGGTAGAGGAACTCGCCGAACTAACCGGGGTGACCGTCACGGACCTGCACCGAGAGCATGTGGACCCCCTCACCTTCACCGTGGGCGGCGAGGAGGGTGTCTATCGCCGCGTGGAGGAGGTGCTGGACTGCTGGTTCGAGTCCGGCTCCATGCCCTATGCGCAGTTGCACTATCCCTTCGAGAACCACAAGGCGTTTGAGGAAGGGTTCCCGGCGGAGTTCATCGAGGAAGGCCTGGACCAAACGCGCGGTTGGTTCTATACGTTGCTGGTGCTCGCCGCTGCGCTGTTCGAGCAGCCAGCGTTTCGCAATGTCATCGTCCACGGCATGGTGCTGGCCGCGGACGGCAAGAAGATGTCTAAGAGCCTGCGCAACTACACGCCGCCGGAAGAGCTCATGGAGACCTTCGGCGCCGACGCGGTGCGGCTTTGCCTGATGACCTCCGGCCTCGTGCGAGCGGAGGAACAGCGCTTCACCGACGACGGCGTCCGCGACATGGTTCGGCGCGCGCTCTTGCCTTGGCACAACGCCTATTCCTTCCTTGCCACGTATGCCGAAATCGACGGCTGGACGCCCGGGCAGGCAGGGGAGCCCTCAGCTTGGGGGAGCGCGAGGGGCTTCCCCTCGCCAGAGGAGTCCGGCCAAACGACCATTCTCGATCGGTGGATCCTTTCGCGCCTGCAAACGCTGAAGGGCAACATCGGTCGCGAGATGGAGCGATACCGACTCGACAACGTCGTGCCGAGGCTGTTCTCCTTCATCGAAGACCTCACCAACTGGTACATCCGCCTGAACCGTCCGCGCTTCTGGGGCGAGGGCATGACGGCGGACAAGCAGGCGGCCTACGCGACGCTCTACACCACCCTGTACGAGCTATCTGCGGCGATGGCGCCGTTTGCACCGTTTCTGGCGGACCATATTTACCTGTCGCTGTCGCGGCTTGGGGGAGCACGAGGTGCTTCTCCTCGCACGAGTGAGCACGACGAAAAAGGCGGCGCCCTCTCGGTGCACCTGCTCGACTATCCCGAAGCCGACGCCGACCTAACCCAACCAGCGCTTGAAGATGCCGTGACGCGAATGCAGCGCGTCATCCTGCTCGCAAGACGCAAGCGCGAGGAAGTGAAGATCGGCATCCGCACGCCGCTCGCGTCGCTCACGATCGTCCACCGCGATGCCGACTTGCTCGATGGTCTTCGGAGCATTGAGGACACCGTTCGTCGCGAGCTCAACGTGAAGGCGGTGCGCTACGAGCAAGACGAGAGCAAGTACATCCGGCTCTACGCCAAGCCCAACTTCCCGGTGTTGGGGAAGCGGCTCGGGCGGCGGATGCGCGAGGTGCAGAAGCAGGTGGAGGCGCTCGATGCCGAGGCACTCGAGGCGTTCCAGGCCGAAGGTTCGCTGACCCTCGACGGCGAGACATTCACCAACGAAGAGATCAACGTCTTCCGCGAGGCCATGCCGGGCACGAATGCGGTTTCCGACCGCCTCGTCTCCATCGACCTTGACTGCACCCTCACGCCGGATCTGGTGCGAGAGGGCCTCGCCCGCGAGGTGGTGAACCGCATCCAACGCTCACGGCGGGAGTTGGGGCTTGAAGTCACCGACCGAATCGAAATTGCCTACACGGCTGATGCCGAGCTAGAAGCGGCGATGGCCGAACACCACGACTACATCGCCGGTGAAGTTCTGGCCTTGCGCCTTGCCGAGGGAGCCGCCGGGAAGTCGCAGGATCTATCAGCCACCATCGACGGCAAACGCCTCGACTACAGCATTGTGGTGGCCGGTGGCTGATGTTCTTGGGGGCGAGGGCATCTTGCCCTCGCCGGCGCCGGCCGCCGCGCATACAGACGCTGCGGCGTGACGGTAGCCGGCGCGTTCGTCCCGCAAAGTCGCCCCGCCCTCGCAGGCGCCCGCCATTGCCTC
>VXPR01000377.1:2255-2642 GCA_009839405.1 Gammaproteobacteria bacterium | reverse complement strand
TTTCACAACCCCCCCGGTGACCGCCTTCCCTACCCCCCCCCCCCCCCCGGGGGGTCGCCACCACCGCCCCCCCCCCGCCTCCCGGGGGGGGGGGGCTTGCTGTGAACCGGGCAAGGAGTTTCCTGCGGCTGCCTGTTGCTTTGTTCAAGGGGCAGTCGCGAGGGCGGCTAGCCGCGAACCGGGCAAGGAGTCTCCTGCGGCTGCCTGTTGCTTTTCTTCATGGGGCAGTCGACGAGGTCGTGGGGGCAGTCGCTAGGTCAAGGAGTTTCCTGCAACTGCCTGTTGCTCTCTTCAAGGGGCAGTCGACGAGGTCGGCTAGCCCCCCCCACCCCAAAAAAAGAGCGGGGGATATCGCACCCCCCCGCACGGGGGGGGTAGGGCCCCGGG
>VXPR01000377.1:0-2245 GCA_009839405.1 Gammaproteobacteria bacterium | reverse complement strand
GGTCCGCGGCTACCCGCCCGCGCGACTGCCCCTTGAACAAACCACCAGCCAGCCGCAGGAAACTCCTTGCCCGGTTCACAGCAAGCCCCCCCTCCGAGAAAAGCGAGGCGCTTTTCTCGACTCCCCCTCGAGGGGGGAGTGACAGGAACGGGGCGGCTGGCAGGGGTGAAAGAAAAACGCCGTCGGCCCCTTGCGGGACCGGCGGCGTTTGTGTTGTTGCCTGTGCAGCGTTAGTGGATTAGGACTCCTCGGCGGCGGCTTCTTCGGCGGGTGCCTCCGCAGCCTCTTCGCCAGCATCCCCCTCCGCGGGCATCTCTTCGGCGCCCTCTTCGGCCATTGCCTCTTCGCCGGCGTCCTCGGCCATCGCCTCTTCGCCCTCGGCGGCTGGCATTTCTTCGCCCGCTTCGCCCTCGGCGGCCTCTTCCATGGCGTCCATCGCGGGCATTGCCTCAGGGGCGGCTTCTTCTGTCGCAGCAGGCGCGGCTTCCTCCGTGGTCGCCGGTCCACCGCCCGACGAGGTGTCGCCGCAAGCGCCAAGCAGGATCAGCGCACAGGCCGCACCGAGCATTTGCAAGTATTTCATGGCCCCTCCAAGTGAACCAGCATCAAACCAAGCCGCGAGCATAACCCATCGCGCGCCACGGCGGGAAAGTTTGCGCTTCCCGCCGCTCGCTGCGACGATTTTCGGTACGACACGCCGCAAGGTGGCCGATTCCGCCAATCCTGGCCGCCACCGCCGCTGCCCCACCCAAGCACCGTCACGAGGAGAAAAGCCCAATGAAGCAATCGCTTGCAGCCGCCACCGCGACGCTGGCACGGAATCTGTAAAGACTCCCCTCGTGAACACACCGCGCCTCATCCGCATCTTCGTTGAGCATCGCCTGGCCTCGAATCTGGCCATGGCACTTATGGTGCTTGCCGGCGCGTGGGCCATCTCGCAGCTTAACGTCCAGCTCAATCCCGACCAGCCGCCCCGCTTCATCAACGTCTCCATCGCCTGGCGCGGTGCCGCGGCCGAAGATGTGGAGAAGCTGGTCACCACCCCGGTGGAACAGCAGCTTCGGACGCTAGGCGAGATCAGGACGCTGCGTTCCTACACCGGCAACGGCTACACCAACGTCTCGGCACGGCTCGAAGTCGACGCCGATGTGGGTCAGGCGGTGGAGAAGATTCGCCAGCGTGTGGCCAACATGCAGTCGCTGCCGGCCAACATCGAGCCGCCGCAGGTGGCCGTCAGCGAATGGAACGAGCTGGTTGCCTCCGTGCTCATCACCGGCCCCAAGACCACCGAAGAAATCGCCCCGCTGGCCCGCCGCTTCGAGCGCGAACTGCTCGCGAGCGGTGCCGACAAGGTGGAAATCTCCGGGCTGCCGGCCGAGGAGATCGCCATTCAGGTGAACAGCCGCACGCTTTACGAACTCGGCCTCTCCCTCGACCAACTCGCCGAACGCATCTCCCGCGCCAGCCAAGATGCCCCCGGCGGTCGCATCGGCCGCGGCCAGGAGGCGCAGCAACTGCGGAGCTTAGGCCAGCGCCGCAGCGCCGACGAGTTTGCCGACCTCATCGTCTTCAATGACGTCAATGGCCGCTCCATGCGCCTCGGCGACATCGCCACCGTTACCAAGCGCCCACGGGTGGACCAGCCCTACACCATGATGAACGGCCTGCCGGCGGTGTCTCTCGACGTGCTCCGCGACGTGGAAACCGACTCCCTTACCGCCGCCGAACACCTGCGCAATTGGCTCAGCGCAACCGAAGGCAAGCTCACCGAGGGCGTCAGCTTGCAGCTATTCCAGGAAGCATGGCGCTACATCGCCGACGAGATCACGATCATTCTCGGCAACGGCCTCGGCGGTCTCATGCTGGTGATCGTGGTGCTGATGGTGTTCCTGCACGGTCGCGTGGCGTTCTGGGTGATGGTTGGCATTCCGGTCACCTTCCTCGCGGCTCTGCTCGGCTTCTACTACGCCGGCGGCACCATCAACCTCATCAGCATCATCGGCATGGTGATGGCGCTCGGCATCGTCGTGGACGACGCCATCGTCGTCGGCGAGGAGGCGTTGACGCAGCACCAGCGGGGGCTTTCGGCCACCGACGCCGCCGCGGCCGGCGCCTCGCGCATGTTCGCGCCTGTGGTCGCCTCTTCCATCACCACGCTCTGTGCCTTCGCGCCGATCGTGGTGATGGCGGCGGCCGAGGGTGGCGGCAACATCATGGAGATTCCGATGGTGATGCTGTTCATGAT
>VXPR01000027.1 GCA_009839405.1 Gammaproteobacteria bacterium | reverse complement strand
GCTCCTACCATGCGTATACCACCGCCTGCCGATGCCCGCGCTGCCCAGAGCCCACTCCCCCTCCCCCTGCGCCTAAAATTGCGGCGGCCGCGCCATTTCCACGGCGCTAGCTCCGAGGGCGACGATGTCCGTTTGGGTGCGCGACGATCTTGCCGGTGCGCTGGCTGGCGATCCGTTCGCCGCGCTCGAAGGGATGTCCAAGGTCACGGTTCGCCGCGCGGACAACCGCCACACATTCCGCATGGAAAACGGCGACAGCGCCTACTTCGTGAAGGTGCATGAGGGCGTCGGTTGGCGGCAGATCCTCGAAGACGTGCTCACCCTAAAGCGCCCCGTCGTGGATGCCGGCAATGAATGCGCCGCCTGCCGTCGGCTTGCCGAAGTGGGCATCCGGGCGCCGCGGGTGGCGGCGTTTGGCGTCCGGGGCACAAGTCCTGCGACCAGACAGTCCTTCGTCGTTTGCGATGCGTTGGAGGGTTTCGTGAGCCTCACGGAGGTGGCAGGGCGCTGGCGCGGCCAGCCGCCAGCGCCTTCGCTGCGCTGGCAACTCACGCGGGAACTTGCCCGCCTCGTCCGGGCGCTGCATGACGCCGGCATCAATCACCGTGACCTGTACTTCGACCATGTGCTGGCGAACTCCACAGCGTTGCAGGACGGGCGGGTGGAGTTGGCGCTCATCGACTTGCACCGTGCTGGCCTCCGGCGGCGGGTTCCCCGACGCTGGCTGCTGCGCGACTTGGCGGCGCTTTCCTTCTCCGCTGCCTACGAGGGCGCAACGAGGACCGACCAGTTTCGATTCCTGCGTCATTACACCGCTGGCTCGCCGGCTCGGGCGCTGCGTTCAGGACCGCGCTTCTGGCGCACCGTTGCGCAGAGGGCCGCGCGCCTTCAGGCAAAGGGCAAGAGGGACACTGCTGCGAGGGCCCGTAGGGGATGAAGGCGGTCCCGTCGAAGCCCATGCGCATGAACGGCTCCTTCGTGGACCACCTTCCAAGCCACCTGCTGACCGCGCTCATCTTCGCCATCCCCATCACCACGGCTGGCAGCAACGTGCTCGCGGCATTGCTCCTCGTAGCCTGGCTTGCGCGCCGACGATTTCGCGCCGATTGGCAGGAGCTTCGCGGCAACCCGGTGGCGCTGGCGGCGCTTGGGTTCTTCGGCCTGCATGTCGTTGGCCTGCTGTGGAGCGCTGATCTCGCGCACGGACTTGCCGCCACACAGAAGGAGTGGAAGTTCCTCCTGTTGCCAGTGTTCCTGTTCGGCGCCCGCACGGATCATGCCGGGCGCTACGTTGGGGCGCTGCTCCTCAGCATGGCGTTTTGCGTCGCGGCCTCGTTCTGCATCCGGTTTGGCCTGCTCGAACCGTGGGGCCGCGCGACGATCGACAACCCCGTACCGTTCGGAACCCATGTGGTGTATGGCCCCCTGCTCGCGTTCGCGACCTATTTGGCGGCCGAGCGACTGCTGTTTGGGCGCTTGCCGCCATTCGCCAGGGTGGCCCTGGCGGTGCTGCTTGTGGCGATGGCGACGAACCTGTTCATGACCGCCGGCAGGGCCGGCCACGTGATGTTCTTCGGCGCTCTGGCACTCGTCGCCTGGCAGCTCGTATCGAACCTCCGCGGCAGTCGCGGCAGAGGCGAAACGACGCCGATAGTCGCGTTCGTGGCGGCCGCCGGAGCTGCGGCGGGCATTGCCGCGGCGGCGCTTTTCGTCGCATTCCTGACCAGCGACGCCTTCCGGACAGGCGTCACGGATGCGGTGGCGGATGTGCAGAGCTTCGATGTCGATCCGGCATCGCCGGTGGGAGAACGGGTCGCCTATGCCGCAGCCGGCGTGGACGTGTTCCTCGAACACCCGCTGGTGGGCGTTGGTACGGGCGATCTCCCACGGCAAATCGACAAGGCACTGACGCACCGGGGCCTCGACGTTCGGCGTCGCAGCAACCCGCACAGCATGTATGTAATGGCGATGGTGCAGTTTGGAATCCTTGGCCTTGCGGCGCTTGGCTGGGTGTTCGTTGCGCAAATGCGCGTGGCGTGGCGGCGGGGGGATGGCAACGCGCCGACATTGGCGCGCATTGGCGTGGCCATGCCGTTGCTCTTTGCCCTCATCTGCTTCGCCGAGTCGTACCTCGCGGTGCATGCAACTGCGCTGCTGTTCGCGGCGTTCAGCGGTTTCCTCTACAAGCAGGGCGATGGTGGCGCCGCGGGCGACGCCGCACGTGGGCAGCCGGTGCAGGCCACACCGACGTGATCGTCTTGGGCCTATCCGGAGCACTCGGGCACGACCCGTCGGCGGCGCTGCTCGTGGACGGCGAAATCGTCGCCGCAGCGGAAGAGGAGCGCTTTGTCGGCGACAAGCACGCCCACGGACGCATGGCGGTGGAGGCAGCACGCTATTGCTTGCGTGAAGCCGGGCTCGATGCCAGCGCGGTGCAGGCCGTCGCGTTTCCCTTTGCGCCGGTGTCCGCATTCGACCGGGGCCGTTGGCACTACGCCCGCCGTCATTGGTATGCCCCGGATCGAGCCCTCGACGCCATCTTCAACGGCAACCGTCGCTTCCACCGCAACCGGCGCCGGGCCATGGCGGCCGGCGAGGAACAGTCTGATAAACAAAAAAACGAACCCCCAAGAAGAACACCAA
>VXPR01000588.1 GCA_009839405.1 Gammaproteobacteria bacterium | reverse complement strand
CCTTCTGGACCTCAGAGACGTGCAACGTAGCTGCCGGCACTGCGGGCCTCTTCGGCGGCTGCACCTTGCCCGTCGATGGCACGCGAGCGTTCGTCTACGACCAGAACGACGGCTCGCAGGACTACCGCACGGTGGAAGTCAAGCTGCGCTCCAGCCTCGACGGCCCGATCAACTTCCTCGTCGGCGGCAACGTCTACACGAAAGAGGAGGTCTCGGACTACTACGTGCTCGGCAACACGCTCGACATGGTGGCCACGTACGGAGCGCCGCTGTTCGAGCTTCCGCCGCTGTATCCCGGCATGTTCAACAACAGCAGTTCCCCCGACGAGGGCACCGTGTCCGAGGGCAGTTCGCTGTTCGGCGAGGTGTACTACGACATGACGGAGGACGTCAGCCTCACCGTGGGCGTGCGCTACAACGAGGATCGGCGCGAATCGAACGAAACCAGCGTGCTGTTCAACTCCATCGACATGAACTCCGTGCTCGGCGGCTACTTCGGCGCCGGGCCGATCTGGATTCGGCAAGGGCTCGCGGACGATTTCGTCGGTCAGTTGCTGGCCCTCGCCGGCGATCCGACGGCCCCTCCGCCGGATGTGAGCGAAACGACGGCGCGCCTCTTGGCCTTTCATGACGCGACGGACACCTACGATGCCAGCCTCCTCGATGCCGCCGGAGCCGTGGGTGCCGTGGTGTTGGCGCCGCTGCTCGGGTCGTTTGTGGAACTCGGCCTCATTCCCCCGGAGCAACTGCCGGCGATCGCCGCGGAATCGGGGCTGCCGCCGTTGTATCAGGCGACGTTGCTGACATTGCTTTCCCAGGATGCAGCGGCTATCGCGGTCGATCCGGGGCTCGCCACCGGGTCGGCGGCGGTGCGGTCCGTGGCGGATGCGGTGGGGCCGGTGCCCGCCTTCAACGAAACTCGGTTCATCACGGGCAGCCCAACCGAGGCCGAGTGGAAGGAGATGAGCGGCCGCGCCGGCGTCGACTGGCGCATCAGCAACAACAGCCTCGCCTATGCCTTCGTCTCGCGCGGCTACAAGCCGGGGGGATTCAATCCGCCCATCGCGCCCGTGTTCCAGGATGTGTCTTCCTTTACCTTCGATGCCGAAGCCGTCAACGCGCTGGAACTCGGCAGCAAGAACACGTTGCTGGATGGCCGCATGCGGCTGAACGGGTCGCTGTTCCTCTATGACTACACGGGCCTGCAGATCACCCGCATCCGCAACAATTCCTCGATCAACGAGAACATCGACGCGAGTATCCTCGGGCTAGAGGTCGAGGGGCTGTGGCGACCGGAGGCGCTGGCCGGGCTTCAGCTCGATTTTTCCTACGGCTGGCTGATGAGCGAGGTGGATGAGTCGATGTCCATCGACCCCATCAATCGCACCGGCGGCAATCCCGAGTACATCACTCTCAACAACATCGATCCTGGGGCGACCACCGGGGTCAATTTCGTCGCCAAGGAAGCCGAGATCACACCGGAGGTGCTGAGCTGTGCGCTGCAGATCGCCTGTCCGCCGGGGGTGGAACCGTTCGGCCCTGGGGCCTTGCCGGTGCCGGGGACGATGTACCCCGCCAACGAAGCCGGCGTCGCAATCCCCGCTTACTTCTCGCAGCAGTTCCTGAGTGCGCTCGGGGTGGAGACGGCGGATGGCATTCCGGTGTCGCTCGACGGCAACCGGCTGCCCAATGCACCGGAACACACACTCACGGTGGGGGTTGCCCAAACGTGGCCCATCCCCGCGCTGTCGGGCTCCCTGACCCTGCGTTGGGACTACTATTGGCAGGGAGCCTCGTATGCGCGAGAGTTCAACACCAGGGGCGACGAGATCGAGGCTTGGGGACAGCACAACGCCTCGCTCATCTTCGAGAGCGACGATGGCCGCTGGTTGGTGAAGGGGTGGGTGCGGAACATTGCGGACGACGAGAATGTCACCGGGAAATACCTCACGTCTGACACCTCGGGCCTCTTCCGCAACTACTTCCTCACGGAGCCGCGCCTGTTCGGTGTCTCCGTGCGGTTTGGCTTTGGCAAATAGGAGCAAGGGCATGAATCCGGCACGCGCGTCTTCTCGAACCGTTTGTGTCGCTGGGCTCTTTGCCCTTGGGCTGCTCGTCGGCGGCTGCGCGACGACCGAAGAGGAGTCGGAATGCACGGGCATCATGGACCCCGACGCCCATGCCCGCTGCCTTGCCGAAGAGCGTGCCGAGTCCGAGCGCAAAGCGGCAGAGCGAGAACGCACCCGCGCCGTGCGACGCGCCTGGAAGCAGTGTGCCGACGGCATGGTGGAGTACTACCGTCAGAGCGTGAACATGGGTGTGATGACGCGCACCCAGGCGCAGACGCAACTGCGCCTCACCTTGCGGCAACGCTGCGGCGAAAAGCCGATGGGCACGTCGATCCCGATGCTGTAGCGCTCTTGCATCCGGGTCGATGGAGGCGTTGAGCATGGGGATCTGGAAATGGCTCCTGATCGCTGTCGCGGCAGTGGTCTTGCTGTTCTTGGCCATGCGAATCTACTACGGGCTGGTCGCCAATCCCGCCGTCGTTCAGGAACTGAAGCGCGACCCCCAAGGCGAGAGGCTGTCTCTATTACAAATCTGCCGCTCCCGACGAGCTTAGGCTGTTAGAGCTCGGGGGGCGCCGTA
>VXPR01000282.1:2272-2656 GCA_009839405.1 Gammaproteobacteria bacterium | reverse complement strand
TTCCCAAAGTGCCGGCCCTCATCAGCCAGCGGCTGGCAAGCAACCGCAGTTGCGAGATGCTGACGTAGCAGTCCTCATCGGCGGGGAAGAGGGCCTTGTGGTTCTCGTGGTCGTGGTCGTGGTCACAGCCAGCGGAATCGTGCGTCTCGCCCCGGGGCGCGGCCCGACGCGCCACCGCATCGTGTTCGTCCCGCACCAGGGCGATGCAGAGGATTCCGGCCACGACCGCAGTGATGAAACTCACGACCGGACGCACCACAGCCACCACCGGCCCGAAAAACGCGTTGGTCACGAGAATCGAGTCGGCTCCGGTCTACGGCGCCGTGATGAGAAAGTAAATGCACGACGACCGCGACGCCCCCATGCGCCGCATATCCGCCACTA
>VXPR01000282.1:912-2262 GCA_009839405.1 Gammaproteobacteria bacterium | reverse complement strand
ACTCGCCTGCCGCGAGAATAACACGTGCATGAGCCCCGAGAGCAGCAGCCCCAAGAGCAGCATCGGTGCCAGCAGCAGAAACGACGACCAAAGAAAGGCCAGAAACTCCGTCACCACCGCCATCGCTCGGCTCCCGAAATCTCCTGCACGCTCCTTGAGATCGAGGGAAGGTTGGCGGAGGGACAGGGATTCGAACCCTGGGAAGGAAACCCTTCTCTGGTTTTCAAGACCAGTGCTTTAGACCGCTCAGCCATCCCTCCTTGCTTGTCCGGATTATGGCACGCCTTGCGAGGGGTTGAGGCGGGCAAGCCATGCTTCGTTCAAGTGGGGGGCGCGGAACCGGGTGCGGCCGGTGACGGCGGCGCGGGCAGCATCGGTGTTGCCGGCGCGCACGTGGGCGTAGGCGAGGGTGTCGAGGAACACGTCGCGCTGGGCGTTGCTGCCGCCGAGTCGGGGGAGGTCCTCATGCGCACGATCGAGGATGCCGGCAGCTTCGATGGGAGCGTCAGCGACGGCGGCGATGGCATCGCAGACACGTAGCACCACGTCGCCAGACGCTTGCCGGCCGGCCGTGAAGCGCTCCTTCACCTGTTCGCGCAACGCCGCTGCAGCGTTGTTGTCACCTAGCACCGCACACGCCATTGCGAGGTGCGCGTTCACGAACGGCAAACCTGCGACGGGCTGGTGACGGCTCGCAAACGCGCGCAGCTCGGATGCCTCGGCGCGGTGTCTGGCGCCCTGCATGAGGCTGCGCCAGAGAAAGGACGCGCTGTCGATCAAGGTGAACATGGGCAGGGCTTGGGATGCCGAGGGGCCGATGGAGTCTCGGTAAATGGAAGCGGCCTCGCCCAAGTCGCCCCGCTGCAAGGCGAACAGGGCCAGGTGCCACGACAGGTGTCCGTGCAGCGGGTGGGTTCGGGCGAAACGCGGCCGGCATCGCCTGAGGAAAGCTTCGCCGCCGGCGACATCACCGCATTCGTAGTAGGCGTGGGCGCGGCCGTGGACGGCGTTGGCGTTGTCGGGCTTTAGTTCGAGTGCCCGATCGAGCATGGCGGTGCCGGTTTTCCACTCGCCCACCTCCACCAACGCCCAGCCGTAGGACGCCAGGAACCACCAGTCGTCGTCCCATTCCAGCGCCACTTGCGCTAGCAACTGACACTGGCGTTGGGGGAAGTCTCGATAGCCGCCAAAGCCAAGCAGGCCATACACGCCGAGCGCGTAGGACAGCGGCATGGCGTCGCGTGGGTAATCGGTCGCGTGTTGTTCGACCAGAGGCAACGCCTCCGCGCCCTTGCCTTGCGCGACGAGGGCCGCGATGTGGGCGTGGCCCCCGTTGCTAGGGGTGCCAAT
>VXPR01000282.1:0-902 GCA_009839405.1 Gammaproteobacteria bacterium | reverse complement strand
CGCTGTCCTCGGCCGCGGTGGGCCGGTGTGGGGCCGTGCCCCCGTTCGCTCGCGGTGCCATGGGCGCTGAGCTCGTGGCCTCGGAGCGCGCTTTCGCGGGCTTCGACTACCTCGCCCATCATGGCGAGGCCCCGGGCGCGGACGCTGTGCGCCAGCGCAAAGTCTGGATCCAGGTCGATGGCACGGTCGATGGTGGCCACCACATCCTCGTGCAGCGCGAACACGCCGTCCAAGGCTTCGACGTAGATCGCCGCGGCCTCGGCAGAGGTCGTGGTGAGCGGATATCCGAATCGGTCCTGCGGCAAGCGTGCCTCCGGCTTCGTGACCGAGTGTCGCGGGCCCGGTCGCAATTGTCCGTCTCTCAAGCTGTGTGTTGGCGGACTCGACGGCGCCTGGAGCCTCACGATGCTCGAATGTGGGGATGTGCCGCCTTTGGATCAAGCGATCGCGGTGGACTCCCCGGACAGCGTCGGGCGCGAGGTCATGTCAACGATTTTGCGAGCCGGCACACTATCATAGGCACATGACCGAGTCGGACAGCATCGCCAAGGCAGCACGCATCACGCTCCTGGTTCAGGGGACGCCGCGCGCCACCCGCACCGATGCAGCCGCCCTCGCCTTCGCTCGCGCTGCAATCCACTCCGGAGCGGTGGTGCACAGGGTTTTCTTCTACAAGGACGCGATCTATGCGGCGAGTCGCTTCGTCCGCGACGAGGATGGCACCGCCGGGGCTTGGGCAAAGCTCGCGGACGAGCATGGATTCGAGCTGGCCGTGTGCGTGGCGGCCGCGGAGCGGCGCGGCATTGTCGAGGACGAGTCCCTGGCGGAGGGCTTTGCGGTGGTGGGGCTTGGACAGATGGTGGAGGCGATGGAGGCTTCCGCCCTGGGGCTTATACACATGA
>VXPR01000053.1 GCA_009839405.1 Gammaproteobacteria bacterium | reverse complement strand
GTTCAGCACCACAACCCGCTCGCCGCGAATGCACTGGAAGAGATCGGTGTCCGACGTGCAGATGACGATCTGCCCGGCAGCATCGTCTTGCGCAAGTGCACGCGCGCCCGTGGCGAGCGCGTCGTCGGCTTGGTGGCGCACCATGGGCCAGAGCTGCACGCCAAGCGCCCGCACCGCTTCCAGCGCCAGCGGCGCCTGACGCCGGATCAGGGCGCCGACGCTGGTGTCCGTGGAACTACGCGCCGCCGGCAGGCGGTCGAAAGCAACCGCAAGGTGGCTCACGTCATCCGCCTTCAGCAGCGAAAGCAGCGTGTGTAGAAGGCCCCGCACGGCCCCCACCTCCTCGCCGTAGCGGTTCACGTGCCGCGGTGCACCGTGGAAGGAGCGGAACAGCTCGAAGGTGCCGTCCACCAGATGCACTTTGGGTAATGGGTGCGTCATTACGATAGGGTATTACGCGGGAACGGACATTTGGGGAGGAAATGATGAACCGTCGCAAGCTGCTTTCCGGAGGGGTCGCGTTGGCCGCGGCAGGACCGATTCTTGCCGGAGAACCGGTGCGGTATCCGAACGCGGACCAAGTGCGGCTCGATCCAATGTTTCGGGGCTTCATCGGCAATACGCCCATCTCCCGGCTCTTCACCAATCCCGACATGTACTGGGCGGAAGGACCGGCATGGAGCGGCTGGGGGAACTATCTCGTCTGGAGCGACATCCCCAACAACCTGCAGTATCGCTGGCTGCACGAAGACGGCCACGTCTCGGTGATGCGCAAGCCCGCCAACAACTCCAACGGCAACACCTTCGACCTCGAAGGCCGGCAGATTTCCTTCGAGCACCTCACCCACCGCGTCGTGCGCTACGAGCCAAACGGCACCGTCACCGTGCTCGCGGACAGCTACGGCGGCAAGCCACTGAACGCGCCCAACGACGGCATCGTTCATCCGAACGGCGACCTTTGGTTCAGCGACCCCGGCTACGGCACCCTCAGCGACTACGAAGGCTACCGAGCCGACACGGGCTCCGTGCAGCCGTTCCAGAAGGAGGCCATCTACCGCCTCGAACCCGGCGGCAAGCTGCATCAGGCGACTGACGAGATCATGAAGCCCAACGGCGTCTGCTTCTCGCCGGATTACACCAAGCTCTACGCCGCCGACACCGGTCGGTCGCACTACCCGGGTGCGGCTTCCGTCATCAAGGTGTGGGACGTGGTGGACGAGACGCGCCTGGAGAACGGTCGCGTCTATGCGTCGATGGCGCTAGAGGTGGATGGCGAGGAACGAACGGGCGGCGCCGACGGCATCCGCTGCGACACCGACGGCAACATCTGGGCCAGCGCCGGCTGGGCTGGCCCGGGCTACGACGGCGTCCACATCTTCAACCCCGAGGGGGAACGCGTCGGCCAGATCCTCCTTCCGGAAGTGTGCGCCAACGTCTGCTTCGGCGGCCCAAAACGCAACCGCCTATTCATGACCGCGAGCCACTCGCTCTACGCCGTGTACACCAACTCCAAGGGGGCGCATTTCTGCTAGCGGGCCTCGGAAGGGAGGCGTTCGTGTCAGAACAGCGTCGGCGGGGCGTTGGGGCGGCGGAACAGGTCCGTGCGTAGGGGCGTGGACTCCTCCTCGCCGAGGCCGTACCGTCGCTTGGCTCGCTGGAATCTCGCCGCTACCAAGTCTGCGAACGCGCCGCGGCCGCGCATTCGGGTGCCCCATTCTGGCTGGTAGGCGCGGCCGCCGTGCATGTCGCGGACGCACGCCATCACGCGCTCGGCGCGCATGGGAAAGTGCTCCTCCAGCCAGTCGCGAAAGAGGCCCTCCACCTCCAGGGGCAGTCGCAGCATGACGTAGCTTGCGTCGCGAGCGCCGGCTTCGGCCACCTTCGCCACCACGTTCTCGATTTCCTCGTCGTTGATGAAGGGAATCACCGGCGCCATCATGGCGTGAACCGGCACGCCGGCCTCTTTCATCTGCCGGATCACCTTGAGCCGCGCCGCCGGCCCGGCTGTGCGGGGTTCGAGCACCGTCTTCAGGCGGTTGTCGAGGGTGGTGACGCTGACGGCGACGCTGGCGAGGCCGAGCTTCGCAAGTTCGCCGAGGAGGTCGATGTCGCGCAGGATGAGCGCGCCCTTGGTGACGATGCTCACCGGGTGACGATATTTGAGCAGCGTTTCGAGGACGGTCCTCGTGATGCCGAAGCGCTTCTCGCCGGGTTGGTAGGGATCGGTGTTGGTGCCCATCGCCAGTGTCTTGCAGACATACCGTGGATGATCGAGCGCCTCCCGCAAGCGCAGGGCGGGATGGGTCTTGTAGAAGATGCGGGTCTCGAAATCGAGGCCGGGCGAAAGATCGAGGTAGGCGTGAGTCGGGCGAGCGTAGCAATAGATGCAGCCGTGCTCGCAGCCCTTGTAGGGGTTGATCGACTGATCGAAGGGAATGTCGGGCGAGCGGTTGGTGGCGATGAGGTTCTTGGTCTTGTCGGGCAGGAAGGTGGTGGCTGGGTCGGGCGACGGAAAGTCTGGATCGTCGCCGGCATCCCAGCCGTCGTCCACGGCGACGCTGACGGTGTGGTCGAATCGGGGCGTGGGGCTCGAAACCGCACCCCGCCCCTTGATGGTCTTGCCTTCCTCCACCGGGGGCGCCGCGCCGCCTTATACTGGAATT
>VXPR01000133.1 GCA_009839405.1 Gammaproteobacteria bacterium | reverse complement strand
CCGCACTCCAACGACTAACCGGGGGGGGACCACCCCGCTGCGGGCCGCCTCTGCCGGGGCCGGTAGGGGCCGGGCTTGTCCCGTCCCGGCGCGCCCTTGCGGGCGTTGGTAGTTCGCTTGCGCGAACTGCTGCGCTTCGACGAATTCCCGGCGCATTCAAGACGGGCGGGGACAAGCCCCGGGCATGCGAACTCATGGCAAGCACAAGGATGACCGTGAACTTAGGCAGGTGCCGCAAGGCGCCTAAGGAAGTGCTTGAAATGCGTCGCGTTGGGCCTCATATTGCCGGCAAGGGGAGGTCAGTTTCGCGTTGCACCGAGGATGCGGACATGGCACTGCCCCAAGAACTTCAGGACTGGTTCATCCCCTTGAGCGAGGGTCGGCTGACCCTGGCCGAGGCGCGTCGAGAACTCGCCACCATCGGCTTTCCCCAAGATGCCATCCCGCTGATCGTCCAGCTCGTGGAAAACCCGAAATACGACCTTCCCGGCGTCGAGCTGTTCGACGGCGCCGCCGACCTCGACACCCACGACAACATCCACATCCTCCTCGGTCGCGGTCTCCTGCCGAAGGACGAGGCCTTCGTGCTCGGCTTCACCATGGGCTCCACGAACCGCGTCGGCCCCGTTGAAGAGAAGCTCTACGAGCTCTTCAGCCGCTACCTCTACCCCCGCGACTACCGCTTCTCCGCCGAAGACTTCGCGGTCTATCGCGACGCCCTGCGCCTCGGCCAGATTTCCCGCTGCGAACCGTTGCACCGCGTCGACTACGAGTCCCTGATGCCTCTCGACCTCGCCTCCGCCCGCCGCAAGGCCGGCATCGAAGTGGACCTCCTACGTGCCTCCTACCGCATCGAGAAACGCCGTTACCCGCAGGCGCCCGAGAGCCGCCGGCTACTCGCCCGACCCATCCCCTGCGGACCGTCGGCCGGCTCCAATTGAGTCCCTCCCCCTTGCGGTCGGAGGAGGACATGCGGTCGCTCATTCGCCCCTGACAGGCGTGCTCTTGTCGCTGCGGTCGACTGAGCGTCATGCCCTGGCGACGTTTTGCCGCGTCGGAAAGGCAATCGTCCCAGCCATGCCCGGCTGCCGGTAGGCCTTGTCGGCGGCCTGCCAGTCTTCGCTCGCGAGCATGGACCGGAGGGCGTCGAACGACGGGTAGCGCACCAGCACGAAGTGTTCCCACACGTCGTCGCTTACCATCGCCTGGTCTGCGACCAGGGTCATCTCGACACGGCCGCCGCGGTCATGGATCAAGCGTGAGGCGACCTCGCCGTACCGGAGGAACGACTCCCGTCCCTCGTCGCCGCGGTACCGCAGCAGGTTGACGACGAAGATCTCGTCTTCGGACTGGCGGTGGACGTCTTCGAGCGGCGGCGGCTTCACCGGCAACGGGCCGGCGCCTTGCGTGAAGGCGTAAAGGAGGCGCGCCGACAAACCCGCCGTGCGGTTGGTGATAGCCGCGCGGTAGGCGGGGCTGTCCTGCATGTCGAGCCATGCGGCGCGGCGCGGATAGTAGACAAGGGCCACGCCGTCCCAGTCGCTCCCGGCCACGCTGCTGCCGGTATACAGGGCCCTTCCGCCCCGGGCGGCGATCTCTGGGCCGGCGACGGCCCCATAGCGCGCGTAGCGCTCGCGGCCGCCGGGTTCGGCGTACTTCAGCACGTTCACCATGACGATGGGGTCGCCGTCCCGCCGTGCGCGGAGCGCCGTGATGCTCTCTCGGCTCGGGTTCACAGCACTTGTCGGGTTCGTCACGGGACAGGCTCCATCCGGCCGGCTTGGCCCGTGCCGGCGCGGCCACTGTAAGATCGCGGCTGTTTGCCGGTGGGCACTACCATGATGACCGACGACCCCGACGCACGCCACAGTTCACGATGTCGAGCCGCTGCCATGTTGCGCTGGACACAATGGTTGCACATGACTCCGGCAGCCGCCGTCCGCATGGTCTTCATCACCTGCGCCGCTACCGTGGCCGGTGCCTGCGCGCCTCCCGGCGAGCCCCCGCCGGACCAATCGTTGGACGCCGACATCAATCCCGTGCGGGTGGTCGTGGTGGCCATGTGGGAGCGCGGCGCCGACGAGGGCGACGAACCGGGTGAGTTCCAGCTCTGGAAGGCCCGACGGGGCTTGAGCGAACGCTTTGCCCTGCCGCATGGCGATCACGACCTCTTCTACAACCGCGAGTCGCAGGTTCTCGGCATGGTCACGGGCGTCGGCACCGCCAAGTCGGCTGCGACGACGATGGCCGTTGGTCTTGATCCGCGCTTCGATCTCACGCGCGCCTACTGGCTCGTCGCCGGGGTGGCCGGCATCGATCCCGAGGATGCCTCCATAGGCTCGGCGGTGTGGTCGGCATATCTCGTGGACGGCGATCTCGGCTACGAACTCGATGCGCGGGAGATCCCGCCGGACTGGGACACGGGCTTCTTCGCGATTGGGTCGACGTCGCCGACGGATCCCGACAAGCGCGAGCCGCGCGGGGAGGTGTTCCTCGTCAACGAGGGACTGCGGGATTGGGCCTTCGAGCTGACGAAGGACCTGACGCTGCCGGACGATCCGGCCCTTGCCGCGGCGCGGGCGACAAACGGCGGCCTCAGGGCGTTCGGGTGATTCACGTACGCCGCCCGCGGCGGCCACGTCGCGGCGATGACCTTCTGGCAC
>VXPR01000453.1 GCA_009839405.1 Gammaproteobacteria bacterium | reverse complement strand
GTTCGAGCGGGTCGGTGGTGCCGCTGTTCCACGAACAGATCATGGCCGGCGGGCCGGTGACGGTGACGCATCCCGAAGCCACCCGCTACTTCATGACGATCCCGGAGGCGGCGGAGCTGGTGCTGCAAGCGTCGAGCATGGCGAACGGCGGCGATGTCTTCCTGCTCGACATGGGCGAGCCGGTGAACATCCGCGACTTGGCGGCGCGCATGATCCGCCTGCACGGCTTTACGGTGCGGGACGAGGCGCATCCGAGCGGTGACCTGGAGATTCGCACAACGGGGCTCACGCCGGGCGAGAAGATGCGGGAGGAACTGCTGGTGGGCAACGAGGCGGCAGAGCCCACCGAACATCCCAAGATCCTGCGCGCCTTTGAGGTCTTCCCTTCTTGGGCGGAATTGGCCCCTGCCCTTGACCGCTTGCAGGCCGCCTGCGATGCCTTCGACGTGGAGGAGGTGCGGGCGTTCTTGGGCAACGTGGTCGAGGATGCCAAACTGGGCCACGAGCGTGGCGCGGACGTAATCCGGCTGCGACGTTGACCACACCCAACTCGGAGAACGACGAATGACGGCGGACGCCGTACCCTTCTGGTTCGACCGTGCGCTGCGGGTGCCCTCGGAGAAGGGTGACTTGCAGGTCGCTGGCGCCAACATCCATTACGAGGCATGGGGCGATGACGACCGGCCTGGCGTTGTACTGGTACATGGCAGCAATGCTCACCTCGAGTGGTGGCGTTTCGTGGCGCCGTTCCTTGCCGACAACCTGCGGGTGGTGGCGCTCGATTCGTCGGGCAATGGTTCGAGCGGCTGGCGCGAGCGCTACTCCGGCGATGTGTTCGCAGAGGAGGTCATGGCGGTTGCCGATGCCGCCATCGCCCAGCCCAAGCCCTTTTTGGTGGGGCACAGCTTCGGGGGCTTCGTGGCGCTTCAGGCTGGCTATGGCCATGGCGAACGTCTAGGCGGCATCGTGTTCGTGGATTTCACCGTGATGCCGCCAGAGGCGCATTTCGAATGGGGTGGCCGGGCGCAGAAGGAAGGCAAGAAGCCGCGCCGCACACGCGTCTACGACTCGCTCGAAGCGGCCTTGGGTCGCTTTCGCCTGTTGCCGGAGCAGCCGGTCCGACACCCGGCGGTGATGGACTGGATCGCTCGCAACTCCTTGCGCCCAGTCGAGGGTGGTTGGACCTGGAAGTTCGATCCCACCCTCTTCGATCACCTCGAAATGGGCGGCGGCCAACGCGATCAGTTTCTGGCCATGCCCTGTCGATCCGCGCTCATCGTGGGCGAAGACAGCGAGGACGAGGGCGTGCTTGGCGCATCGCACATGGCCGAGATCACGAACAATCGCCTGCCCATCGTCACCATGCCGGGCACGCACCATCACATGATGTTCGAGGAGCCGCTTGCCCTCGCCATGGCGCTCAAGGGCATCCTGCTGAGTTGGGTGCAGGAGGAGTAGGGGAGGGCACATGGGCAGACTGGAAGGGCGGGTCGCCTGGGTCACCGGCGCAGGGCGCGGGATCGGCCGTGCGATTGCGCTTGCCTTGGCGGCGGATGGGGCGGCGGTCGCCGTGAGCTCCCGGACACAAGCGGAGCTTGAGGCTGTGGCGGCGGAGATCGGCCGGCTTGGTGGTGGGGCCTTGGCGCTGCCGGCAGACGCCATGTCGTTGGCGGATACCGTGGCGGCCGGCGAGAGGATTGCCGCCCGGCTTGGCGGCGTCGACATCCTCGTCAACAACGCCGGCGGCGGTACGGGCATTGCCGACGCCGGGGAGATGTCGCCGGAAGAGCGCGACGCGGCACTGTTCGCGGCCAATGTGGACCTCAACCTGCTCTCCGCCTACCGGGCAAGCCGGGTCGTGCTTGGCCCGATGGTGGAGCGGCGCTTCGGCCGCATCATCAACATCGGCTCCGGCTACGCGAAGCGTTCCGGCGGCGGCCTCGCCTACACCGCCGCCAAGCACGGCTTGATCGGCCTCACGCGGGCAATGGCGGCGGAGGTGGCGAAGCAGGGCGTCACGGTGAATTGCCTGTGTCCAGGCTGGACCAACACCCAGCTCGTGGACCTCGATGCGATGGCCCGCGCGCGAGGCACGGATGTCGCCAGCGTGCGGTCCGCCATCGAGGCGGACAATCTCCAGAACCGGATTCTCGAACCGGAGGAACTTGGGCCCATGGCCGCGTTGCTGGCCGCCCCCGAGTCCGCCGGCATCACCGGCCAGGTCATCTCCGTGGACGGGGGCTACAAGGTCTAGCGAAGCTCCGCCTCCCGCCGACGGGGCGTGCGGAATGTCGTGGTGGTGAACTCGCCACTTCCGGTCCGGCTGCAACGCGGCCGTAGTCCCGCGTCGAGTCCGTTGGCGCATTCAAGACGGGCGACCACAAGGGTCGCCCCTACGGGGCCCGTGCCGAGTTCGTCGTTGCGTCCAAGACGGGAACTCCTCGTAGGGGACGGGCTTGTCCCGTCCCGGCGCGCCCTGACGGGCGCGTTGGCAGTTCACTTGCGCGAACTGCAGAGGTTTGACGCACTCCTCGTGTCGAATTCAACACGGGCGGGGACAAGCCCCGCCCCTACCAGGCCCGTGCCGAGTCCATCGGCGGATTCGAGACGGGCCAACACAAATGTCGACCCAAACCGAAGAGCTGGGGGGCTGGAGATTATAAAAAAAA
>VXPR01000466.1 GCA_009839405.1 Gammaproteobacteria bacterium | reverse complement strand
GCCCTATTTTTTTTTTTCCCCTCCCCCGCAGCCGAGTTCTTGCCTGTTCGGCTGGGGGGCTCCGATAGTAGTATAATAGACTGAAGAAGGCGTACGTGCGCCTCGAAGAAGGCCAGGAAATCGACTTTGCCGCGGTGGAGGGCTAGCGCGATGCCGGTCATCAAGGCAAAGCCAACCTCGCCGGGGCGGCGCTTCGTCGTCGGCGTGGTGCATCCGGACCTGCACAAGGGTTCGCCGTACAAGCCGCTCATCGAGAAGCAGGGCAAGACCGGCGGGCGCAACAACGGTGGCCGCATCACCACGCGGCATCGCGGCGGCGGCCACAAGCAGCACTACCGCAAGATCGACTTCAGGCGCAACAAGGACAGCATCAACGCAGTGGTGGAGCGGCTCGAATACGACCCCAACCGCACCGCCAACATTGCCCTCTTGAAGTACACCGACGGCGAGCGGCGCTACATCATCGCGCCGCGCGGGGTGTCGGCGGGAGACCAGCTCGTCTCGGGCACCAGCGCGCCGATTCGCCCCGGCAACTCCATGCCGCTGCGGAACATGCCGGTGGGCAGCGTGATTCACTGCGTCGAGCTCAAACCCGGCAAGGGGGCGCAGCTTGCGCGCAGCGCCGGGGCGTCCTGCCAACTGGTGGCTCGCGAAGGCGCCTACGCGACGCTGCGGCTGCGCTCCGGCGAGATGCGGCGGGTGTTCGCGGAGTGTCGGGCAACGCTTGGCGAGGTGGGCAACAGCGAACACAACCTGCGTTCGCTCGGCAAGGCTGGCGCGAGTCGCTGGCGCGGCATTCGGCCGACGGTTCGGGGAGTCGCCATGAACCCGGTGGACCACCCCCACGGCGGCGGCGAGGGCAAGTCGTCCGGCGGCCGGCATCCGGTGTCGCCCACGGGCGTGCCCACCAAGGGCTTCAAGACGCGCAAGAACAAGCGCACGGACAAACTCATCGTTCGCCGCCGCGGCGGCGGGCGTCGCTAGGGACGGGACAAGGACGATGCCGAGGTCGTTGCGCAAGGGGCCCTTCGTGGACCTTCACTTGATGAAGAAGGTGGGCGAGGCGGTGCAGAACAAGGACAGGCGGCCGATTCGCACCTGGTCCCGGCGGTCGATGATCGTGCCGGACATGGTGGGGCTGACCATTTCGGTCCACAACGGGCGCCAGCACGTGCCGCTGTACATCTCCGAGGACATGGTGGGGCACAAGCTCGGCGAGTTTGCCCCCACGCGCACCTATCGCGGCCATGCCGCCGACCGCAAGGCGCGGCGTTAGGCACGCGAAGGGCAGGCGGAGAGGGACGATGCAGGTTAGCGCCACGGCAAAGCGACTCAGGGTGTCGCCGCGCAAGCTACGGCTGGTCGCGGATCAGATCCGCGGCAAGGCGGTGGAGGATGCGCTCAACATTCTGGTCTTCGACACCCAGAAGGGGGCGCCGCTGGTGCGCAAGGTGCTCGAATCGGCCATCGCCAATGCGGAAAACAACGAGGGCGCCGACGTGGACGAGCTTTCCGTGTCGGAAATCTACGTCGGCGAGGGCACGACGATGAAGCGGCTCCGGCCCCGGGCACGGGGGCGGGCAGACCGCATCTTCAAACGCACCGCCCACGTCACGGTCACCGTGTCGGACGGCTTCGACGGCTAACGGGAGATAACGGCGAGCGCTCGCCTCGAAACCGGTTGCACCGGGGCATCTGAGACAAAGAGCGCACGCGAAGGCGAAAACATGGGACAGAAAGTCAATCCAAACGGAATGCGGCTCGGCATCGTCAAGGAGCACAACTCCGTCTGGTATGCCGACAAGCAGGACTACTCGCGCTACCTCCTGAACGACCTCGAGGTGCGCGACTTCCTGCGCGAGCGCCTCTCGCAGGCGTCGGTGAGCAAGGTGGAGATCGAGCGTCCGGCGCAGACCGCGCGCATCACGGTTCACACCGCCCGCCCAGGCATCGTCATCGGCAAGAAGGGCGAAGACGTGGAACGGCTGCGGGTAAAGCTCACGGCCATGATGGGCGTGCCGGTACACATCAACGTGGAGGAGATCCGCAAGCCCGAAACGGATGCCCTGCTGGTGGCGCAGAACGTGGCGCAGCAACTCGAACGGCGGGTGCAGTTTCGCCGCGCCATGCGGCGGGTGATCCAGAACGCCATGCGGCTCGGCGCCGAGGGCATCAAGGTTCGGGTGGCGGGCCGTCTTGGCGGCGCGGAGATTGCCCGCTCGGAAACCTATGCCGAAGGCAGGGTGCCGCTGCACACGCTGCGCGCCAACATCGACTACGCCACCGCCGAGGCGAAGACCACCTACGGCATCCTCGGCATCAAGGTGTGGATCTTCAAGGGCGAGGTGATCGGCGGCGGCGAGGAGGTGCGGCAGGCCTCCTGACGAGGGATGGCCAAGCCGCAAGCAAGACAGACGCGAGAGAGACGATGCTTCAGCCAAAAAGAACCCGCTACCGAAAGCAGCAGAAAGGCCGCAATCGAGGGCTTGCCAATCGCGGCAGCCGCGTCGCTTTCGGCGAATTTGGCCTCAAGTCCCTCGGCCGTGGCCGCATGACGGCGCGGCAGATCGAGGCCGGCCGTCGCGCCATGACCCGGCGCATCCGCCGCGGCGGCAAGATCTGGATTCGCGTCTTCCCCGACAAGCCCATCACCAAGAAGCCGCTCGAAGTGCGGCAGGGCAAGGG
>VXPR01000496.1 GCA_009839405.1 Gammaproteobacteria bacterium | reverse complement strand
GACGGACGTTGGCGACGGTCGCCTGGGTGATGCCGGGCAAGGCGAGAATGTCCGCGCGCACTTGCCGCGCCAACTGCTTGAGCCGGCGCTCGTCGGTGGGTCCCGTGACGGCAACCTCGATCACCACCGAAGGTATTTCGAGCAGGCGCACGAGGGGCGCTTCCGCCTCGGCGGGAAACGTCTCGATGGCGCCGATGCGGTTGCGGATGTCGTTCAACGCCTGGGTTCGGTCCGCATCCTGCAGCAGTTCCACGCGCACCGTGCAGATGCCCTCGTCCGCCGTGGCGAGGACTTCCCGAATCCCCACCACGCCGTCCACATGGTCTTCAATGCGGGTGCAGACGCCGCGCTCCACCTCCTCCGGAGCCGCGCCGAGATACGGCACCGTGATGGAAACGACAGGTAGGTCGAAATCCGGATAGGTGCGTACCGGGATCTGCGAGAAGGCCGCCACCCCGGCCACCACCGCGAACCCCACGAGCAGGTTGGTTGCCACCGAGTTGGTGACAAACCACGTGATGACGCGCCTCATGCGCTGAGTGTTTCTGCGCTAGGAGCTTGCGCCGAAGAAGCGGCGCAGTAGCGTCGTTCTATGGCGTAAGGTCATAGGTAGGTGGAGGCTTGGGCCAGACCGCGAGCGTTGGCGAGCGGTTTGGCGGCGCTGAAGGCACGCACGGGGCGAACTCGGCGGCCTTCGAGAACGCGTGCAACGGTGTCGGTGCAGACCACATCGCCGGACGCCAGGCCGCCGACGTATGCATCCTCGCCGACGATGCGCACGACGTCCACTTCCTGCCGGACCAGGCGCTGCTCGGCGTCCACGCGATACACGGCGTCACCGGCCTGCAAAGCCGAGCGGGGCAGCATGGCGATGTCGTCCATCTCGTGGCCGGCGATTTCGGCTTCGACGAACAGGCCAATGATGAGCGGCGGGGTACCCTGCGGCTGGGCATACGGCGCCTGCACCTCTGCCACCAAGTGGACCATCTTGGTCTTGGGATCGAGCTCCCCTTCGCTGCGCCGGATGCTGGCGCGCCAGGAGTGCTCGCGGCCGGCGAAGCGCGCAACGAGGGTGACGTCGAGGGCGAGGTTGCCGGCGCCCTGGCCCAAGTCGAGGGGCAGGAAGGCGAGGTCGTCGTCATGCACCGGCAGGCGGACTTCCGCGAAATCCACCGAATACATGCTGGCAACGGTCTCCCCTCGGCTCACAAACTGCCCCGGATCGACGCTCTCGCTGCGCACGCGGCCGTCGTAGGGCGCAACGAGGCGCGTGCGTTCGAGGTCGCGTTCGGCGCGACGGAGCAGCACCTTAGCTTCGTCCACGGAAGCGCGCGCCACGAGCAACCGGTTGCGGGCGTCGTCCTTCTGCGACTCGCTGCCAGCCTGCGTCGCGGCGAGCTCCTCCTGGCGGGCATAGGCGCGCTCGGCGCTTTCGAGTTCGCTGAGCGCAGACTTCAATCGTGCCTGCGATTGCGCCACGCCGACGGCGTAGTCCACCCGCTCGACCTCGACGAGCACGTCGCCCTTGCCGAAGAAGCCCCCGGACACCATGGTGTCGGCCACGGCGACCACGCGCCCGGCAACCTCCGCTACCAAACGGCTCTCGGTCTTCGGCACTACCGTGCCGAACGCGCTGACCATCATGCGCATGGGGCCCGAGGTCACCTCGACCACCGGCACGCTCGGCAACGTCTCGGCAGCGACTTGCGGTTCCAACCTAGGCCGGGTGGCCATGATCATGGTGGCAAGGAAGATGGCTCCAAGCGCCACTGCGACCGGGCCGAGGTGGCGCCGAAACGCCGCGAGGAAACGCGCCATGCGGCCCATGTCAGGCCAAGGCGTCTGAAGTGGCGAGCCGATCCGGCAGGCGTCGGCTGGTGCCCTCTGCCATCGTCAGGATGGCTGGCACCAGGAACAGGATGGCGATACTCGCGGCAACGAGACCGCCGATGAGGCTGATGACGATGGGCAGCAAAACTCTCGAGGTCGCCTCCGACGGGACGTAGAGAATCGGCAGCAGGCCGATGAAGGTCGTCGCCGTGGTCAGGACGATGGGCCGGAAGCGCTCGCGCACGGCGGCGCGGACGGCCTGTGCCGCCGACTGGTCGGATTGGGCGCGGATCGCGTAGTAGCGGTCCATGAGCAGCAGGGTGTCGTTCACCGCCACGCCCGTCGCCGCGATGACGCCGATGAAGGCGGCAAAGTAGAGGTGATAGCCGAGGATCAGGTGCAGGAACACGGCCCCGGCGAGGGCCATCGGCACCGTCGCGAGGATCACCAGCGGCCGCCCAAAGCTCTTGAACTGAAATGCGATAAGGATGTACATCACCAAGAGCGCCAAGGGCGCCGTGTAGGCGAGGGTGGCGAGGCCCTGGATGAACGCGCCGGCGTCGCCGGTGAATCGATGCGCGAGGCCAGGATGACGCGCTCGGAGTTCCGGCAACGCCCCGGCGCTGAGCTGCCTCGTTACTGCAGTGGCCGTAATCACCGTGCTGTCCACCCGGGCACGAACCTCCGCGGCGCGCAGGCCATCGACGCGCATCAGCAGCTCCGGCTGTTGCGCCTCGATGACTTCCACCGCCTCGGTCATCGGAATCTGGCCCCCCGCCGGCAGGTCGAGACGCTCAACGAGCAAGTCCGCAACACTGCCACGACGGCCCCCCGGGTACCCCACCGGCACCTTGATC
>VXPR01000204.1 GCA_009839405.1 Gammaproteobacteria bacterium | reverse complement strand
CCGGGCGAGGAGGATCGGCAACCGCCGCGCGGCCACATTGGCGAAGCTACCCCCAGCGAGACCGAGGCCTGCGGCCAAGAGGAGTGCAAGGAGGTCGGTGGCGTTCATTGCGTCGATGGTGGCGGATTTCGGTGCGGCAGGGAACGGCTGGAGGGCGCGTTGGTGGCAGCGTGCGTTTCCCGATGGTGCCGCTAGCGCGGCGGCTTCAGGCGCCGGTCAGGAGTTCCCGCAGGAGTTCGTTCACCTGGCGCGGATTGGCCTTGCCTTGGCTTGCCTTCATGACTTGGCCGACGAAGAAGCCGAGGAGCTTGGTCTTGCCGGCGCGGTATTGGTGCGCTTGGTCTGGGTGGTGCTCCACCGCTTCTTGGGCGAGGCGGCGCAACTCGTCGTCGTCGTTGAGTTGGGCGAGGCCGGAAGCGGCGATGTGCGCGTCCGCGTCGCCGCCCTCTTGCCAGAGCGTGGCCAGAACGGTGCGGGCGGCGGCGCCGGAGATCACGCCCTCGTCGATGCGGGCGATCAGGGTGCCGAGCTCTTCTGCCGGCACGGGGATGTCGTGGGCGTCGCGTTCGTCGCGGTTGAGGGCGGCGCTCACTTCGCCCAGCACCCAGTTGGCGGCTTGGCGCGGTTCGACGCCGGTGGCGGTGACGGCCTCGAAGTAGCGGGAGAGGTCTGGATCGCCCGTGAGACGGGAGCAGGCATAGTCGTCAAGGGCGAAGTCGCGGGCGTAGCGCTCGCGCTTGGCGGCTGGCAGTTCGGGCAGGCGGGCGCGGGCTTCGGCCAGCATGGCGTCCGTGACCACTACGGGGAGCAGGTCCGGGTCCGGGAAGTAGCGGTAGTCCTCCGAGGTTTCCTTGCCGCGCATGGGCCGGGTTTCGTCGCGTTCGGCGTCGTAGAGGCGCGTCTCCCGCACCACCTCGCCGCCGGCTTCGACGACGCCGATCTGGCGCTCGATCTCGAAGGCGAGCGCGCGCTCGACGAAGCGGAAGGAGTTGATGTTCTTGATCTCGGTGCGTTCGCCAAGCTCCTCGCACCCCTTCGGGCGAATGGAGATGTTGGCGTCGCAGCGCATGGAGCCCTCGTTGAGATTGCCGTCGCAAATGCCGAGCGCCCGCACCAGGGAATGCAGGGCGCGGAAATACTGTGCCGCCTCTTCGGGGCTCTTGAGTTCCGGTTCCGAAACCACTTCAAGCAGCGGCGTGCCGGCACGGTTCAGGTCGATGCCGGAAAGGCCCGCGTAGGCGTCGTGCACCGACTTGCCAGCATCCTCCTCGAGGTGCGCCCGGGTCAGTTGGATGCGCCGACTGCGGCCATCGCCCAAGTCGATGTCGAGATTCCCGCCGCTCACCACGGGTTCGGCCAACTGGCTGATCTGATAGCCCTTCGGCAGGTCCGGATAGAAGTAATTCTTGCGGTCGAAGCGGCACTCACGGGCGATCTTGCCATCCACGGCAAGCCCAAACGTCACCGCCATGCCGAGTGCGCTTTCGTTCAGCACCGGGAGGACCCCGGGCAGTCCCAGGTCCACTCCGCAGGCACGACTGTTGGGGTCGCCGCCAGCGGCCACCGGTGCGTCGGAGAAGATCTTTGACTCGGTGGCGAGCTGAATATGCACCTCGAGCCCGATCACGCTTTCCCACTCTGTGTTCACTTAAGTCGCCTCCGGGCCTGCATGGGAATCCCTTGGACGCAGCATGTGCCAGTCGGTTTCCCGTTGCCACGCCTCGCCGAGCGCCAGCAGTCGATCTTCGGCGAAATGCGGCCCGATGAGTTGCATGCCTACGGGCAGGCCCCCGATCTGGCCGCAGGGCACGGAAAGCGCCGGCAGCCCTGCGAGGCTAGCCGGCACGGTGAACGCATCTTGGCGGTACATGTCGGTCGGGTCCGCTTGCATGGCGCCCTGTTCGAAGGCCGGCGTCGGCGTCACCGGGGCAAGGATTGCGTCCACTGACGCGAATGCGTCCAGGAAGTCCTGCCGGATGAGTCGCCGCACGCGCTGCGCCTTCTGATAGTAGGCGTCGTAGTAGCCTACCGACAGGGTGTACGCACCGGTGAGGATGCGCCTTTTCACTTCATCGCCGAAGCCCTCGCTGCGGCTGCGGCGGTAGAGTTCTTCGATGTCCTTCGGCGCGCTTGCGCGGTGCCCGTAGCGCACGCCGTCGTAGCGCGAGAGGTTGGTCGAGGCTTCTGCGCTGGAGACGACGTAGTAGACCGCCACTGCGGCGCGGGTGTGGGGCAGGGATACGGCGGTTAGCTGGTGCCCCAGTCCCTCGATGGCGCGGCGCGCTGCATCGAGGGCGGTGCCCATGTCGGTGCCGAGCGCATCCCAGTACTCGCCCGGGATGCCTATGCGCAAGGGGTGCCGCTTGGCTTCGGCAGCGGTGGGCGGCACCTCGGCGCTGGTGGAGTCGCGGGGGTCGCGTCCCTCCATGCAGGCGAGCAGGAGACGCAAATCCTCCGCTGTGCGCGCCATCGGGCCTCCCTGATCGAGGCTCGAGGCAAACGCGATCATGCCGTAGCGCGATACCCGACCGTAGGTGGGCTTGAGGCCGGATATGCCGCAAAAGGCCGCTGGCTGGCGGATGGAACCGCCGGTGTCGGTGCCGGTGGCGCCGGGCACGAGTCCTGCGGCCACCGCCGCCGCAGAGCCGCCGGAGGAGCCGCCAGCGACACGGCCCGTGTCCCAGGGATTTCGCAC
>VXPR01000414.1 GCA_009839405.1 Gammaproteobacteria bacterium | reverse complement strand
GGGTGGGCCCCCTCAACCCCGGCGCACGGGGGTTTCTATCCGCGCCAGCCTCATAACTACGCCGCCGCCCGGCCCGCGCCCCGGGACTCGATCTCCAAGGCCAGGTCGTCGTCTTCGACGGTGACGTGGACGATGCCGCCGCCCTCCGAGAGTTCGCCGAAGAGAATGTCCTCGGCAAGCCTTCGCTTGATCTTCTCCTGAATCAGGCGCTGCATCGGACGGGCGCCCATCTTCTCGTCGTAGCCTTCCCGCGCCAGCCAGTCGCGGGCGTCCTCGTCCACGTCGATCTCCACCTTGCGGCCATCGAGCTGCGCCTGCAATTCGGTGAGGAACTTGTCCACCACGGTCTTGATTACATGCATCGGCAAGGCGTTGAAGCCGATGATCGAGTCGAGTCGGTTGCGGAACTCCGGCGTGAACATCTTCTTGATGACTTCGAGTGCGTCCGTGGTGTGATCCTGCTCCATGAAGCCTATGGACGCCCGCGACGCCTCCTGGGCGCCGGCATTGGTGGTCATGATGAGCACGACGTTGCGGAAGTCGGCCTTGCGGCCGTTGTTGTCGGTGAGCGTGCCGTGATCCATCACCTGCAACAGCAGATTGAAGACCTCCGGGTGCGCCTTCTCCACCTCGTCGAGCAGCACCACGCTGTGCGGATGCTTGGTCACCGCCTCGGTCAGGAGCCCGCCTTGGTCGAAGCCGACGTAGCCGGGGGGTGCACCGATGAGCCGCGAGACAGTGTGCCGCTCCATGTACTCGGACATGTCGAAGCGCAACAGCTCCACCCCCATGATGAGCGCAAGCTGGCGGCACACTTCCGTCTTGCCGACGCCGGTGGGGCCGGAGAACAGGAACGAACCGATGGGCTTGCCTTCGGTCTTGAGCCCGGCACGCGAGAGCTTGATGGCGGAGGCGAGCATGTCGATGGCCTTGTACTGGCCGAACACCACCATCTTGAGCTTCTGATCGAGGTCTCTGAGCGCCTCTTTGTCCGACACCGTCACCTGGTTCGACGGAATGCGGGCGATCTTCGCCACCACCCGTTCCACATCGCCGGCGCCGATGGTCTTCTTGCGCCGCGCCGGGGCCACGAGCTGCTGCGCCGCGCCAGCCTCGTCGATCACGTCGATGGCCTTGTCGGGCAGGAAGCGGTCGGTGATGTAGCGCTCGGAGAGCTCGGCAGCGGCGCGCAGGGCCGGATCGGTGTAGCGCAGGCTGTAGTGGTCCTCGAAGCGGGACTTGAGCCCCTTGAGGATGCGATAGGTGTCGTCCACGTCCGGCTCGACGATGTCGATCTTCTGGAAGCGTCTCGACAGCGCCCGGTCCTTGTCGAAGATGCCGCGATACTCCTGGTAGGTGGTGGAGCCCATGCAGCGAATGTCGCCGGACGCGAGCAGGGGTTTGAGCAGGTTGGAGGCATCCATGACGCCGCCGGAGGCCGCGCCGGCGCCGATGATGGTGTGGATTTCGTCGATGAAGAGAATGGCGCCCTCTTCCTTGCGCAAGTCGCCAAGCAGCGCCTTGAAGCGCTTCTCGAAGTCGCCGCGGTACTTGGTGCCCGCCAGCAACGCGCCGAGGTCAAGGGCGAAGACGCTGCTGTTGCCCACGACCTCCGGCACCTCGTTGTCGACGATGCGCTTGGCGAGGCCCTCGGCGATGGCCGTCTTGCCGACGCCGGATTCCCCCACGAGAAGGGGATTGTTCTTGCGTCGCCGACAGAGGATCTGGATGACCCGCTCCACCTCGTCGTTGCGCCCCACAAGCGGATCGATGTTGCCGGCCCGGGCTTGGGAGTTGAGATTCGTGGCGAAGGTGTCGAGCGCTCGCGGCGCGCTTTCCTTGCCGCCCTCTTCGCCTTCGCTCGTGGTTTCGGTGCCGGTGGCGGTCTCGCCGGCCGCCTTGGAGATGCCGTGGGCGACGTAGTTGACGACGTCGATGCGGGCGATGGACTGTTCCTTGAGCAGGAACACCGCCTGGCTCTCCTGCTCGTTGAAGAGCGCTATGAGCACGTCGGCGCCGCTCGCCTGCTTCTTGCGGCTCGTCTGTACGTGGAAGAGCGCCCGTTGCAGCACACGGCGAAAGCCGAGAGTCGGCTCCGTCTCCTGCTCGTCCACCCCCGCCGGGATGAGGGGCGTCGTCTCGTCGATGAACGAGCCGAGCTTCTTGCGCAGCTCGTCGATGTCCGCCGCGACGTGGTGCAGCACGTCCGCCGCCACCTTGTCGTCGAGCAGCGCGAGCAGCAGGTGCTCCACCGTCATGAACTCGTGGCGCCGCGTTCGGGCGTCCTTGAACGCCCGGTTGAGGGTGGCCTGGAGATCGTCGCTGAGCATCTGCCGTGTACCTTGTGCCGTTGCCTCTACCTTGCCTTCCCCGCGCCCGCTTCGCAACCGATCAGTCGGTCATCTCGACGGTGGACTTGAGCGGGTGGTTGTTCTCCTGGGCATATTGGTTCACCTGCTCGGATTTCGTCTCGGCGATGTCGCGCGGAAAGATGCCCACCACCGCGCTGCCCGTCGTGTGCACCGCCATCATGATCTGCCAAGCCTTTTCGTAGTCCATGCGGAAGAAGCGCTCAAGGACGTGAACCACGAACTCCATCGGCGTGTAGTCGTCGTTGAGCAGCAGCACCTTGTACATCTGCCGCCGCTTGCGGGCGGGCTTCTCTTCCAGCGTGACGGCGCCGGTGCGTCCCGCTT
>VXPR01000382.1 GCA_009839405.1 Gammaproteobacteria bacterium | reverse complement strand
GGGCGGCGGGGTTGCCAGGTGATGGGGCGGCCGCCGCCCCTTCCCACTGCTCCATCGCGCGGCGCAGCGACGCCTGCCACTGCTCGTCGCCAAACTGGACGCCGAAACACCCCCCGATCGCCACGCAGCCGCCGGCCTTGAGCCATTGCCCGATGCGCCGCAACACGGCGCCTTGCTCGAGCCGGTGGAATGCCTCTCCGATCGTGACGAGGTCAATGGACCCAGCTTCGATCGCGACCTCTTCTACCCTGCCAAGGATCCATCTGACGTTGCCGATACCCAGGCGCCGGGCAACCCGCTCGCCTTCTTCCAGCATCTCCGGCTCGACGTCCACAGCGATGACCTCGTGAACCGACGACGCGAGGGCCAGGCCGAAGCGGCCGGGACCCGAGGCCAGGTCCAACACCGTGGAGACGGGTCCGAGGTTCGCGTCGAGCTTTAGCTGAGCCAACAGACTGTCCGGGTACGGCACCCGGTAGCGGCTGTAGAACGGCGCCGTGGACTCGAAAGCCGTCACGGCCCGAGCTCTGCTTGCAGGGGACGGCTGTAAGCCCCGGTGGTCACACGCAAGCTCTATTCGTGACCATCCCCTCCCGACACACAAACATCTCGTCCCACAGGCAAGAGGACAATCTCGCACGCGCGTTGAGTAGGCTCCTTGCTTGCGTCACGAAGCCCGCCTGGATTCAGTGCCGAATGACTTGGCGAAGAGCCGCGTGCGTTCGTTCAGCACGCCGTAGAAGGCCCGCGTGGCGGCGTCTTGGTGGTCGCGCCAGAGCGTGGCGGGAATCGTCGAATCGTTGGCGAGCGGGGCGCCGTCCCGGTGACCGTAGTAGATCTGCACGGTCCTGCGCTCGACTTCGGTGGGTCGCGTCGTCGCCGTGTGAAGCACGGCGGCGTTGCACAGCAGGCAGGTCCCCGCCGGGCCGTGCAGATCGTGAACGCCACCGTGCCGCAATTGTGCGCCGGCATCGTCGAAGATGGGCTCGTCCACCGACTCGGGCGACAGCGAGAAGCAATGCGTATGGGCGTCCACGTCGCTGAGGTAGACCATGAGCTGCACGTAGCCGAGGCGCAGCGGATGGCCGGGCCGGTGGGCGCGGTCGCGATGCCATTGCTGGTGTAGCTCGCCGTCGTATGCCGGCATGAGGCGCAGGCCGATTTCGCCGAAACAGACAGGCCCTCCCATCAGCGATTCCACCACCGGCAGGATTCTCGGGTGTCGAATCAGATCGTCGAACGCTTGCGTCGTAACCAATGCGTCGTAGTTTGCCCGTTGGTGGTGGCCGTATGGATGCCAGAAGTACGGATAGCGGTGCCGGTCCGCCTCGAAGAGCTCGGCAAAGCGGGCCACTTCGTCGGCGTCGAGGACCTGGCCGAGATTCACGAAGCCGCCGCGTGCAAACGCATCAAAGCTCACGGATGCGTCGGGTACGTTCGTCATGGACTAGGTTTCACAATGAATGCACGCTGGACGGGATGGTCGCACATTTAGTGAGCTTTTCCGAAGAGTTCCGACACGCGAGCATTTCGTTGCGGATGCCTCCCGACACACAAACATTTCGTCCCACAGACCAGAGGACAATCTCGCACACGCGTTGAGCAGACTCCTTGCGGGTAGCTTGGATCCCGACGTCCGCCTCTTGGTGACGCATCGAAACTGGGTAGGCGGTTCTCGACGCTATTTTCTCCTGATCGAGAAGCCGAGGTGGTGCGAACACGTGATCGCCGAGCGTGAGACATGGGGTCTCTGGACGGAATGTGCGTGTGTCGGGAGGCGTCAATCAGTGCGCATTGGGCAAAATGCGCGGATAGATCGAGGGCGTGTTGTCGCCCCAGGCAGGGTCGCTCGAATAGTGATTGATCCACGCCACCACACGGCCGCGTCGCACGCCGGATGCTCGGAGGATCGCGGCCATCTGCCGGGGGGTTGCCCCTGCGGAAGCCATCACCTCGCGACATTCCCAAGGCCCTAGCTGCTGCAGAAGCTCGTGCATGGCACCAAGCTCAAGCTCGGTCGCGCCGCTGGCGTCGCGGATCAGCTCTTCACACCGGCTCAATGACGGGTGCCACATTCCGGCCATGTAAACCCGCAGCGCACCTGGCAGGTCGAGCAGCGAACACCCTCCGACACCGTCCGTGTGGCCGAGCCTTCTGGCTGGGCTGTTTGCTAGTGGAGAGGCGAACGAGGCATCGTCGCACACGTCGAACTGTGCGAGATCGTTCACCTGCACGGAGATGTCTTCAGCGCTCATGCGTGCCCCTTGCCACCACGACCCATAGGGACGTATTCGAGGTCGGACTCCATCATGCGATGGGCATGCAACCACAGTCCTTCTGCCACTTCCGAACAACCTGGGTTTGCCAGCAAGCGCTCGTCCGATGCGGCTATCCCACGCAGAGACCGCTCTCGGTACGCGGCGGCGAGCGTATTCCTGTCCGGCGCCGGCACCTGCAGCCACGCATACTTCAGATCATCCGGCGCCTTGATTTGCGCCACCAGGAAGTCGAAAGCGTCGCGTTCGGTGGGGATCCCGTTGACAAGAAAGCGGTTCACCATCTTTTTTGTCAGAATGTCGCGCGTGGGGCTCAGCAGGACGTTGGTTCTTGACTCCACCTCCCGCTGCAAGTCGTCGTGGAAGCCCTCTACCCGGCCGATGGAAACAGGTGTCCCGCCAATATCGAAATGCAAAACGGTGCGA
>VXPR01000571.1 GCA_009839405.1 Gammaproteobacteria bacterium | reverse complement strand
CTCGCCTTTCTCATCCGCTCCTGTGCCACCCAGATCCGCCGGCTCGGCCCTCGCGCGGGGCGGCCCCTGGGGGGGGCCCCCCGCGGGGGCGGGGGGCCCCGCGACGCTGACGGCGCTTCGGCAGGCGCCAGCGGAACGGGTGCTGGAGGTGTTTCAGTCTGACCCCGCATTCTCGAACTACGACACGCTGGCGATCGTCGATGGCGAGGTCATTCCCGACGAGGTGGCAACCATCTTTGCCGAGGGTCGGCAGGCGGATGTTCCGGTGATGATCGGTTCCAACGCGGACGAGGGCACGCCATTCCTCGAGTTCTTCACGCCGCAGTTCGGCGAGGGCGCCGTAGGGCTCGCTGCATACGCCGAGGCGACGCTGGGCGACGTCGAGGGCATCGATGCGCACTACCCCGGTGGCGACGACGCGGAGGCGGAGCGATCGTGGATTGATCTGTTTGGCGACGTGCTGTTCGCCTATCCGTCCCGCATCTGGGTGCGCAGCATGGAGAACGTCACGAGCGATGCGTACCTCTACTGGTTCACCTGGCAGCCGCCCATCGAGCGCCAGGAGGAGTATCGCGCCTTCCACGCCGCCGAAATCGGCTATGTCTTCGGCAACCTCGAGCTCTTCGGCGCCGTGCCGACGGAGGCAGACCACGCCTTCTCCGACCAAATGGCCACCATCTGGACCCAGTTCGCCAAGGCCGGCAACCCGAACGGCGAGGGCCTGCCCGAGTGGCCTGCCTACACCCGCGAGAACGAGGCCTACATGGAACTGGGCGTCGACACCGGCGCCAAGTCCAACCTGCGGCTGGAACAGATGGCACTGATCGAGAAAGCCTGGGCAGGGCGCCGCGCTGCGCCAGCTGGGGCTGCGGGCGACTAAGGGTCAAGAGTTCAACACGGGCGGGGACAAGCCCCGCCCCTACGCGTCCCTTGCCGAGTCTGTCGGCGCCATTCAGGACGGGCGACCACAAGGGTCGCCCCTACGAGGCCCGTGCCGAATCCGTTGGTGCGTTCAAGACGGGCCTCGTAGGGGTCGGGCTTGTCCCGTCCCGGCGCGCCCTGACGGGTGCGTTGGCAGTTCGCTGGCGCGAACTGCTGTGCTTCGACGAGTTACTCGGCGCATTCAAAACGGGCGACCACAAGGGTCGCCCCTACGGCGCAGCGTTGCCGGACTCCAGGCGAAACGCGAGCACATGGTCTCCCCGGCGCCCGCCTCCGGTCAGCCTCCCGCCGGCCGTCACCACCACATAGTCCGTCCCCGCGTGGCGATACCCCATTGGGGTGGCGTGTGCACCGGCGGGTAGAACGGTGGACCACAGCACCTCGCCCGTCGCCCCATCATGCGCGCGCAAGGTGTGGTCGTAGGGCGTTGCGAGGAACACCACCCCGCCCTCGGTGACCATCGGCCCGCCGCGAATGAAGTGCCCCCAGTTGCCTGCCACCGGGCCAAGATCCCGCCACCCGATCTTCCCCACCGGCCGCTCCCAGAGCACTTCGCCGCGGTCGAGGCCCAGTGCCGCCAGCGTGGACCACGGGCCTTCAAGGCAAGGGAAGTCGTCAAAGAGCAGCTCGGTGCGTGCCATGCCGTAGGGCGTGCCGCCCTGCTCGGCGAGTTCCGCAGGATTGCCATGCAAGGTGCGGCCTCGCCTCGCAGCGCGGAACTCCTTGCGCGGGATGAGCTTGACGATGGTGGGGATGCGGTTGACGGCCACATAGCCGATACGCGCGCCAGAGTCGTAGGCCATCGACCCCCAGTTGGCACCACCGTCATTGCCGGGAAAGAGCAGGCTGCCCTCAAGGCTCGGCGGCGTGAAGATGCCTTCGTAGCGCACGCCCGCAAGCAATGCAGCGCAGCCGGCGCGATGTTCGTTCGAGATACTCCAGCGTGGCAGCGGGCGCGCATCGGTGGCGATCAGCCTCAGCTTGGTAAAGGGCTGGGTGGGCGCCGCGCGTTCGCCGGGAATGTCGCTGGCCGGAACCGCGCGTTCCTCCACCGGATGCAGCGACTCGCCGGTCTCGCGGTCGAGCACGAACACGAAGCCCATCTTGGTCGCTTGGGCGACGGCGGGACGGGAGTTGCCTGCCGCGTCCGTGTGGCTGAACAGGAGCGGCTGGGAAGCGATGTCCAGATCCCAAAGGTCGTGTCGTACGGTCTGGTAGCCCCAGAGGAACGCACCGGTACTCGCCCTGAGCGCCACCACCGAGTTGGCATAGGCGTTGTCGCCCAAGCGTTCGCCGCCGTAGAAGTCGGGGGAGGGTGAGGTGGTGGGCAGGAACACCATGTCGCGCTCGGCATCGGCGGAGATGACGCTCCAGACGTTGGCCGCGCCGGTGCGCGTGCGCTCGCCCTTGGCCCAGGTGGCAATGCCCGGGTGATCGGGGGAGCGGGGAATGGGGTCGAAGGCCCAGACCTCAGCGCCGGTGCGAACGTCGTAGGCGTACGACGCCGGGTTGGAGCTCCGCCCTGCCGTTGTCGCCGATGGACGAGCCGACGACGACGAGGTCGCCAACGACGGTGGTTGGCGAGGTGAGCGAGTAGTCCCACTTGTAGTAGAGGCGGATGCCGGACGAGAGATCGACGGTGCCCCGCTTGCCCACCCAGGACCTTGGTGCATGTCGAACTCACTCGAACACCCAACACGACCAACCGACTTCATCCTGACGAGACCTGCAGACTAGGAGCTCGTGCCGCGGAATGCCACTCAAGTGG
>VXPR01000505.1 GCA_009839405.1 Gammaproteobacteria bacterium | reverse complement strand
GCACAAGACGCCGCAGCAAGTGGCCGCCGCCTTCGGCGCGGTGGTCGGGCGCGGTCACAATGCCCTCGCCACCAGAGTCTCGGCCGAAGCCGCACAAGCTGTGTTGGCCGAATGGCCCAAGGCGACGCATCACGCCGACGCCCGCTTGCTGACGCTGAAACCGCAGCAGCGCGAAACCGCGACTACATCCGTCGCCGTGGTTTCCGCCGGCACCTCGGATCGCCCCGTCGCCGAAGAAGCCGCCCTTACCGCCGAGTTCTACGACAACCCGGTGCTGCGCGTCAGCGACGTGGGCGTGGCCGGCGTGCATCGGCTGCTGGCGCGCGTGGAGGAAATCCGCCGCACCCGCGTCGTCATCGTCGTCGCCGGCATGGAAGGGGCGCTGCCGAGCGTGGTCGGGGGCCTCATCGACAAGCCCGTCATCGCGGTTCCCACCAGCGTCGGCTATGGCGCCGCGTTCGGCGGCCTCGCAGCTCTTCTCGGCATGCTGAACAGTTGCGCGTCCGGCGTCTCGGTGGTGAACATCGACAACGGTTTTGGCGCCGGCTTCCTCGCCAGTATGATTAACCGGTTGTGAACACGGAACTCAAAGCCAAGCACGAGCGCCTCAAGGCGGACATCCGCGCCTATGGCCGGGTGCTCGTGGCGTTCTCGGGCGGGGTGGACAGCTCGCTCGTCGCCTACGTCGCCGCCGAGACGCTGGGCGCGAACGCCCTAGCCGTCACTTCCGGATCCCTGAGCCTCAAGCGCAGCGACCTTAAGCTCGCGACGGAACTGGCCGAGCGCTGGGGCATGCAGCACCGCGTCATCGTCACCGACGAGTTGACCAAGGAGGACTATCGCGCCAATCCGGTCAACCGCTGCTTCCACTGCAAGACTTCGCTCTACGAGTCCTTGGAGCGCATCGCCGCCGATGAAGGCTTCGATCACGTTCTGAACGGCACCAACACCGATGATTTGGGCGACCATCGCCCCGGCCTCATCGCCGCGAAGAACTACCAAGTGGTCTCCCCGCTCGTGGACGCCGGCTTCGCCAAGGCCGACATTCGAAACCTGGCGACCCACCTTGGCCTCGAGAATGCCGACAAGCCCCAGGCCGCCTGCCTGTCTAGCCGCTTCCCCTACGGCTCGCACATCACCGAGGAACGGCTGGCGCAGGTGGAAGCCGCCGAAGACGCCTTGGCGGAGCTTGGGTTCGTGCAGTACCGCGTGCGCCATCACGAGGAAGTCGCCCGCGTCGAACTGCCTGTGGAGGACCTGCCCCGCGCCATCGAACTCTGCGCCGAGATCGAAACCGCCATCAAGGCGGCCGGCTACCGCTACGTGGCGCTGGACCTCGGCGGCTTCCGCTCCGGCTCCCTCAACGAGGGGCTCGCCAAGCGTGCCACCGCAAGGCTCATCGACGCCGTGCAGATCCACGAGCCGGCCCAATGATCGAACGGATCGAGTTCGGTGCCACCGGCCACCTCAGCACGCGCACGATCTTCGGCGCTGCCGGTCTTGGCGGCATGAAGCAGGATCGTGCCGACCAAGTGCTCGACATCCTGATCGAGTTCGGCGTCAACCACATCGACACCGCCGCCGGCTACGGCGACTCGGAACTCCGTATCGCACCTTGGCTCAAGCGCCATCCCGATACGTTCTTCCTCGCCACCAAGACCGGCGAGCGCACCTACGCCGGCGCCCGGGAGGGCCTGGCGCGATCGCTGGACCGTCTCGGCGTGGATCACGTGGACCTCATCCAGCTCCACAACCTCGCAGAGACGCACGAGCAGGAAGTTGCGCTCGGCCCCGGAGGCGCCCTCGAAGCACTCGTGGAAGCGCGCGATGCCGGCCTCACGCGCTTCATCGGCGTCACGGGCCACGGCACCTACATCGCGGCGCGCCACATCGAGAGCCTTGGCAAGTTCCCCTTCGACTCGGTGCTCTTGCCCTACAGCCACGCAATGGTGGCGCAGGCAGGCTATGCCGCCGATTTCGACGCGCTCTACGCCCTCTGCCGCGAGCGCGACGTCGCCATGCAGACCATCAAGGGCATCGCGCATCGGCGCTGGACCGAGGCCGACACCGAACCGCGCCACTCCTGGTATCGCCCCATCCGCGACGAGGATGCGCTGCGCCACGCCGTGCAGTACGTGCTGGCTCGGGAAGGGCTGTTCCTGAACACATCAAGCGACGCGACGCTATTGCGCCGCGTCCTCGAAATCGCAAGCGAAACTCCTGCGACCCTTACCAACGCGCAACTATCCCAAGACGCTGAACGCCTAGGCATCGAACCGCTCTTCGTGCGCGACGTGTCGGATCGGATTTGAGTCCTCCACAGGGGGGCACGGCAGCTTAACGCGCCCTGCCCCACCCCCCCGGGGGTCTCTTATAAAAAAAAACCCCCACGGGGGGGCTGGCCCCCTCCGCGCGCCTCGCCCCTCCCACGCGGCATCGACGCGATGCTGCGCCCCAGCGGCCACGTCTTTCGCGGCTGGTATATCGCCACCGGCGCGGCCGGCATTCAGCTCTTGGCCGGAATGCTCTGGATGCACTCCTACGGCGCCTACACGGTGTTGCTGCAGGAGGAGTTCGGCTGGTCGAGCTTCATCGTTGGCCTCGCCTTCGCGCTGACGCGGGTGGAGAGCGGCATTCTCGGCCCCTTGCAAGGTTGGCTGGTGGATCGC
>VXPR01000516.1 GCA_009839405.1 Gammaproteobacteria bacterium | reverse complement strand
GTCCTTGAGCGCGATGCGATCCACCCACAGGTGGCGGCCCCTGCGCTGCTCCCCATCCCAGGCGCCGTTGAGGAACGCCAGGGTCACCGTCTTGGCGCCGCGCTTCATGGCACCCGTGGCGACGAGCGTTTGCGGCGAGTCCCTTAAGCCCCGCACCGACGACACCCTTCCGAGTTCCGCCGCCGGCGAACGCCGAACATCCACGCTGCCGAAGAGCCGGCGCTCCGCTCTCGGCAGCAGGTATAGCTCCCTGAGGGCGATCATCCGGCTGAGTTCCAAGGCCTGACGCTGCGCCACGGACGCCATCAACGCAGTCATGTCGGGGGCGCGCTCGGTGACGCCGGCAGAGTCGATGCCGCCATATAGGAGGCGATAGTCGCGCTCTAGGTGGCTTGAGGTGTGCACGAATCGCAGGTTCGGATTGGGGCGGATCCGCCCCCACTCGACGCCGGTGACGGCCGCGGTCTTGCGGGTGAGTTCCTCCGGCGTCAGCAAGCGTTCGGCGCCGGCGTTGCGCAATGCCTCTCGGCGCGTGGGGTCGTCGTCGGTGACGGCGCCGGCGCGGAACCACTTGGAGAGCACCAAGTCCGTGAGCAGGTTCTTCACGTTGTAGGGATGCTTGCCGCCGATGCCCCGCCGAAAGCGCTCGGCAAGTCGGGTCATTTCGAGGGCTTGGGCGTTGGCCGCAAGCAGTCGCCCAGCGAAGCCGACATCGCCTGGGTCCTCCGGCGCGTCGGCCATTTCGGTGCCCATCACGGCGGGCCACCAGAATCGAACGGCAGCCTCGGCGAAACGGTCGTCTTCGGTGATGCGGTTCGCCAGCCACTGCAGGCTGTAGTCTGGATCCGGTGCCACGGCGCCGTCGAAGCCGGGAACGCGCATGTCGCGATACCAGGTGTCGCCTTCGACATAGAGGGTTTCGGACCCGTCGGGTGGCTCCTTGTAGAACTCGTCCAGAGAGTCTGTGCCGCCGTGGTTCTCGCGGTAGTAGCCCTCGTTGCCGAAATTCTGGAACGCGCCGGCCACCGGATCGAGAGCTGCATGGCAGACGGTGCATGCAGAGTTGTGCATGGTGGGGTTGTTGGTGTCGGCAAGGGGTGCCGGATCAGTCGTGCGCGAAGCGGACTTCTCCACGTCCACACCCAGGAAGTGATAGTAGGTCCAGCGCGCTCTGGCGCGGTTGCGGTTGGTCGCCGTGGACGGATAGCGGTGCAGGAACACGTTGGTGTTGAGGACTCCCGCGAGGGGTATGTCCATTCGCAGCGTGCCGGGAGAGATGACGTGCAAGCCATATCTCTGGTTGAAGCGAGTGATCTTGGATTCGTGCTTGCCGTAGTAGCCGACGATTGCGGAGGGCTGGAACTCGAACGGATCGTCGTCGTCCAGGAATTCGGTGGGCGCGTCGTAGATCTCGGCCGCGAAAGGGTTGGCCATGATGTAGTCGGCGGTCAAGATCTCGGTATAGGGAAGGTCGTTCTCCACTACATGGGCGATCAGTTCCAGCGGCGCTCTGGCGACGCCGAATTGCACCGCACGGAACCACTTGCTGCCGTAGAAGTCGTCGCCATAGCGAACCCGGCCCTTGCGCATGAGCTGCGCGAGCCGCACGAAGTACTCCGAGTTGGGATCGAGCACCGAGCGGATGTGACGATCCGTGAAGAGGCGATCGTTACCGGCGCGGATGAGGAAATCGTGGAATGCGGGGCCTTGCATCAGGTTGCGGATCGCTCGGCGGATGCCAACGGTGCCCTCCGCCAGTGCGCGCAGTTCCTCTGCCGTAGGGTTGCGGCCGGCGAAGAGCAGGGCGGCCCGTCGGAGCGTGCGTACGTGGGAGACCATCCGCACCGAGTCGAACAAGGTCTCGGGAGTCACGCCCGGCGCAATGGCCTCCTCGCCGAGGAGGCCGAGCCAGGTGCGCATGTGCTCGAAGCCGGACGAGCCCGCTTGCAGTTGCACGCCGCCGCCATGGGAGACGCCCTGCACCTTGTTCAGCAGCAGTTCGGCGCCGCCCTCGACCAGGCTCAGAAAGTCGGCCAGGGTTTGCCGGTTGCTGCGGCGACTCGAAGCGTCCGAGCCGGCGACGAAGACGATGCGGGTGTTGGCGGACGTGCCGCCATCGACATGGCAAGCGATGCACTGACCTCGGATGATGCCGTCGATGTGCTCGTCGAAATAGGTTTCGGACGATTCTCCAGTGGCTTCGGAGAAGGCGATGCGAGGGATGATGGCCGGTGGCGGTCGTGCAGCCTTGCCAGCATGCCAGAGGTGAGGCATTGCCGCTGGACTCGCGCGCGTCGCGCCCATCGTGACGGACGGGTGCAAGTGTGACGGATGGAATGCGGCCCTGGCTGCTTGCGCGGCACGAACCTCCTCGGCCGCCTGCTCGGAGGCAACCCGCTCCCCACGCTGCGTTGCGTCATCGGCTTGCGCGGCGGGGCATATCCCGAAGGCTGTGGCCGCCGCAACGAAGCAGCGACGCCACCACCAAGCGCGCATTTGTGCCCCCTTCAAGGGCGAGCCCAAGCCCCCGAACATACGCCCGACGCCAACGGCGCGCAACGCCCGCAAGGCTGCTAGCTTTAGGGGCAGGCTTGTCCCGTCCCGGTGCGCCCTGACGAGCGCGTTGGCGGTTCGCTTGCGCGAACTGCCGTGGCTTCGACGAACTCCTCGGTACGTCAAGACGGCGGGGACAAGCCCCGCCCCTACGAGGG